>DASQVJ010000092.1:0-6813 GCA_035640835.1 Bryobacteraceae bacterium | reverse complement strand
GCTGCCATGACGGGTACCGACCGTGAGACGTACATTCCGCACGCATCCACAGAATCGGTATCTGAGGAGAGCAGCTGATCCGAAACAAGGACAATTTTGTCAGTGAATTGGGGGAGCACGGCAATGCAAAATTCCAGCGTGGTTTGCGCTCGGTTGACGTGCCGTAACCCGCCTCGGAGGGCACGGTGCTGATGCAGTTGAGACTGATCAGATGACCGTGCATGGGGTGCTTCGCAGCTCGGCGCACGACCGCGACGAGCGCAGAAGGGATGCGTGCACCCGGCTTCTGAAGCATTGCACGACGGATCTTGCCTATCGCATGCAGGTCTCCGCTAATCGCCGCCTCAGCTCCGTGGAACACCATATCCAATCGCCGCATTTTCTTTATCATTACGCCGAAAAGGGCTACCGCGCGTTCATCACTGGACCGCCATCGCGGGCGTAGGGCGCCGACAAAGAAGAACTCGCAGTGTCGCTTCGTTAGCGTACGGGGCTGGCCGATACTCCCTGACCAGCCCGCTTCGCGTAACGATAGTTCAGCCAACCGCATCCGATCAGTAACACCGAGCCACCGACTACTTTCAGCTCGAAGAGCCAGATTGACGCGGCCTCCGGCGGGGGCACGACCGATAGCGCCATTGCGAGCAGCGTGACCAGCAAGCCCATCACTGCCGGGCTTCGCAGACCCCCCTTCCAACTGGCAGCGAAGATGTATAGGAACGGAATGAAGGTCAGCAGAACAGTCACGTCAACAAGCAACTGGTAAGCAGCTCGCGTGGTCTCGCCGGCCGCGAATGCAATTCCGAGCACCGACGCGGCTACAGCCTGCGCGACCAGCGCGACCCACGGTGTGCCGAAACGCGGATGCAGCGCACCGAGCAGTGGAGGCAGGTAACGATCCAAGCCTATGACGAACGGCAACCGGCCACCCCCTGCTATCCATGCTCCGAGTTGACCGGTCATAGCAATCATGGTCGTGACACTGAAGACCATGCCGAAACCCGGTATGCTAAAACGCCTCTCAGCGGCCTGGAATGCTTGCGCCAGACCGATGACCGGACTCACGTCCGGTGGACTGAGCAGGCTCAGAACCGCGAGTGTGCCGAACACGTAGAAGGTCGCAATGGCAATGCCGCTCAGTATCGCGGCCCGCGGTATGGTCCGAAGTGGGTCCCGCGTTTCACCCGCCATGACAGCCCCCAGTTCCAGCCCGACGTAAGCGAAGGCGAGTTGAGACCAAAGATTCAGCGATTGCCAATTCCACGCCACCTTGGTTATAGCAGTGGTGAAACCGTACGACGCAGAAAAGATTCCGGTCACGACCAGCGCGGTCGCGGTGATGCATGTGAAAGCGGCAGTAAGATTACCGATCCACTTACTCACGCGCCCGCCCGCGATGCTGATGATTGTTGCAGCCCAGATGAGCGCTAAAGCTCCGACGAGCATCGCGCCATCGCTAAAGACGCCGCCAATCAAAGTAGCGCCGACCGAGATAATTGCGAGCGAGAGGCTCACAAAATACAGCAGGTTCGACAGAACGTACGTAAAGCCGCACAGAAACCCGTGCCATTCTCCGAAGGACTCGCGCGCCCAAACGTATAGACCGCCTTCAGCCGGATATCGCCGGGCGAGCGCGGCCACCGCCAGCGCAGACGGTACAAAAAAGAAGGCTCCGGCAATGAGCCACAGGGCCACGGAAATTGGACCTGCATGAGCGGCCGCCGCCAACCACCGCATGCTGGTAACGGCCGCTATGTTGAACAGGACCAGATCGAATAATCCGAGCTGTCGTCTAAGAGGCGAGGCCGCTGGTTGCTGCAGATTTCAGCAAGTCTACACCACATGGCGGCCCACTGTAGCTGGGGAATTCGAGCGCGACCCGCTGAATGGTGTCGCGCAGATCGATGTCAGCATCACCGGATTCCGGCCTGATGCGGAACCGGTGCTATCAATGGAGCTGCGATTGCTCGAGGTACAGGCGGGATCGAAAAGCTCGAGTCCATCTGGCTGAATCTGCAACTTCAGACTTACGTACGTCGCGGAGCCCTGGGTCACTCGGGTGTCTGCAACCGTACGAGACCTCTTACATCGAGTACGCGACACCGTCGTTCGCCTGCCAGACCAGGTTCTTGTTCCCGTTCTTCTTTTCGACATCTGGTCCGTGCGTGGATTCGCCGCCTTGTGGGAACAGCATCACTTATCTCGAAGGTTTTGCAACGCATTTCGCGCCGCGACGATCGAATCATCGAGACGCAGCAACTGTTCGAAGGTCTCGCGCGCATGCACCGTCTGCCCGGCCGCTGCCTGTGCCAATCCGAGATTGAGCCGGTACAGCACGTTCCTCCCATCGAGAGCCACAGCCCTTGCCAAGAGAACCGCCGCCTCTCGAGGTCTGCCCTTTTCGTGCAGCACGTGGCCGAGTGCCGCCATCACCTCAGGATCGTCTTGGAACTCAGCCTGCCGCTCAGCGAGTACCCTGAATCCCTTCTGGACCAGGTCCGCGTTCATCCGCTTGTAGCCGATCTGAATATACGCGAGCCCTAAGTTCCGTTCTGGATTCGGTGCGTCGTGCCAGGGCCGCAATACGTTGGGGGTCCGATCTTGCCCAGTCGCGCTGACGGGTACGCGACGGATCCCGTGATCGGTGAACGGCGTATGCCCGCCATCGGCCGCTGCTCGTCGTGGCATGTGACAGCCCACGCAATTGTCCTTTGCGCGATGATCTTTCGATATTGTCAACTGGTGACAGGACAGGCAGACGGCCCGATAATCTTTGTTCTGGCCATGCACGTTATGGCACGTCCCGCACCACATCGCAGCACCGCTTTCTTGGGCACAGGTACTCGCTGCCAATTGTTCGGAGTGACTTGTTACACGAAAGACTGGCTGGTCCTGCCGCACAAAAACAGTCCATGTCTCTTCCAGCACTCCGCCAGGTACAAAGTCTTCCCAGCGTCGGCCTGGCTGCAGAATCCTGGCTTCGCCTGAAAGATGACACTGTTCGCAGACCGAGTCCCGCGGTCTCCCCTGGAGCCGGCCTGGGTGCACAATATTCCGGCGCGATGGTTTCAAAACGTGCTCCTCACCGCGTCCATGGCATCTTTCACATGCGATTCCATCAAGCGTCGCTGGTGGATACTCGTATCGATTCACCGATCCGGATAGAAACCGAACACTGCCGGCGTGACAGAACAAACATTCCTCCGGCACCGGTCGCGAGAAGTCGAGCACCGTATCGTTCTCGTATCCAGGCGACACGCCCCACGCACTGCGTGTCGTGTAATACGAGGCAGGAGACTCGAAAAGGCGGTCGCCAATCCGCACCAGAAATGTGGTCCCGACATTGCCGCTGCCCACTGCATAGGTGACTTCATGCGACATAGTGAATCCCTCGCGGGACATCACGATGTGCTGTTTGCCCCGAATCGCGACTTGGCTTGCAGTCGACTTGTGCATGAAGGTAGCCGCGGGCCAGCCGGACTCCGCAACACGAAACGATCGCCCCATTCCGGTAAGCCGCAGCGCCGCTGCTTCCGTCGGATGGCAAACCGCGCATTGCTTCGAGTCGACCGCCCACAATTGAGCAGTCAACACCAGGCAGCCGACAACTCGCGCGCCCACGAGCATAATGAGATTGTATTTGGATGCGCCCATGGTGCCTATCGGCGCGGCTGCTTCCTATCGTTTTGTTGCTGGCCGCGCAAACTCCACGGGATCGCGCGCTGGAACTGTACCGCATGCGCGATTTCCAGGCGGCTGCTGTCCTGCTCGAGCAACACCTCAAGTCGAATCCGAAGGATACAGCCTCCGGTCTTCTGCTCGGGTTGTGCTACCAGCAATCCGGAGACCTCAACCGTGCAGAACAAACATTTCTCCGCTTTCCCGATCGCGCGGACGCGCTCTATTACCTTGCTCGTGTTCGTTATGAATCGGGGCGATTCGCAGAAGCGCTTCGTTCACTGGAAGTTTCGGAGAAGCTTGGATATCCGAGCGCGCGAACGAAGGTTCTACTCGGTCTGATCCGCTTGGAGGAACGCCACTACGATGAGGCCTTGCGCGCCTTCCAGCAAGCCCGGTTAACGGCAGAAGCTGGCGACCCGGAACCCTCATTACAAGCCGGAAAGCTGCTGTTCAAGCTGGGTCGCGTCGATGAAGCTCGCGCGCAGTTCGAGCGTATTCGCACACATCCCGAGGCCATCAAGTATCTCTCCCGGATAAGTGAACTCGACACTCGAGCGAAGGATCAGCCCCCTGCAAGCAACGTCCAATTCGAAAACGTAACCGGCAAATCAGGGATCGACTTCGTTCTCGAGCACCATCCCAGTCCGACGAAATATCTACCCGAAACAATGGCTGGAGGCCTCGCTGTTTTCGATTACGATTCCGACGGCTTGCTCGATCTTTACTTTTGCAACGGAGCCGAGCTGCCCTCACTGCAAAAGCGCTCCCGCTCCGATTGGAACCGGCTCTATCGAAATCTGGGAAATTTCCGATTCCAGGACGTAACGGAAACCGCCGGTGTTGCCGGTGCCGGCTACTCCATAGGTGCCGCTGTAGGGGATTTCGACAACGACACCCATCCCGACTTGTTCGTTGCAGGCGTTAAACGCCATCATCTTTTCCGAAACCGAGGTGATGGATCGTTCGAAGATGTAACCCTGAAGTCCGGGATCAAAAGTCCGCAGTGGGCTGTGGGCGCAGGTTGGATTGATTACGACCGCGACGGGCTCTTAGATCTGTTTATCGTCAACTACGTCGACTGGGATCCTGCCGTGGAGCCTTACTGCGGCGATCGGGCAAAGAGCTTCCGTGTGTATTGCCATCCCCGCCACTACCAACCGCTCGCCAACCAGCTTTACCGCAACTTGGGCAACGGTCGTTTTGAAGATGTCTCCCTGAAGTCCGGGATCGCCGCACACAAAGGCAAAGGAATGTCCGTCGCGTTTGCAGATTACGACGGGAACGGCTTACCTGACATCTTTGTTCCGAACGATAACCTGCCGAACTTTCTCTTCCGGAACAAAGGAAATGGCGCATTTGAGGAAGTTGCCAACGACGCAGGGGTAGCCCTCATGGATGACGGCCGATCGATCTCAGGAATGGGATCAGAATTCCGCGACGTCGACGGAGATGGACGGCCGGACATTCTGTTCACCGCACTCAACGGGGAAACATTTCCTTTTTTCCGGAATAACGGCAACGGCACATTTCGAGACGCCACATATCCGAGCGGCCTGGGACTGCTATCGTCCAAATTTGCCGGTTGGGGCATTGCCGTTGCCGACCTCAACAATGACGGTTGGCCCGACCTCTTCACAGCCAATTCGCACGTTACCGACAATATCGACGCCTTCGCAACTGATCACTATCGGCAACCGAACCACGTGTTTCTGAATTCCGCTGGTCGCTTCCGAGATGGCGGGCCAGTGGGTGTTCCCGCAGCGCATCGGGGTCTCGCGGTCGCCGATTTGGACAACGACGGCCGATTGGACGCGGTAGTGACGGTCCTCGGGGGGCGCCCGGAGATCTGGCGCAACATTAGCCCGAACGTTGGCAAATGGCTAAAGGTTGAAGTGACGAAGCCGGGCACCAAAGTTCGTGTGGGAAATCGCCTTGTGGAAGCATGGACCCCGACAGGCTACGCCTCCAGCGTTGCCGCGCCGCTTCACTTCGGTCTCGGCACCGCCAAGTCGGCCCGGATTGAAGTCTTCTCGCCGGACGGGCGGAGTACCGTCTTAGGCGACATACCAGAACACTCAACAGTCCGCCCGCGTTTGTGATAGAACTTCACAAGTTTCTGATAGAACCTCACCAAAGGAGGGGGCCTTCATGCGTAAGCTTCACGCGATCGTTCGGGCCGTGACACTGTCATTTGGACTTTCTTCGCTCCTGTGGGCACAGGGAGACCGCGGCAGCATTTCAGGAGTCATAACGGATCCGTCCGGTGCGGCTGTTGTCGACGTCAAGGTCGACGCCGTCCATACGGCAACAAACGCGCGATTTGACACGGTCACTACGTCAACTGGTGCGTATCGCCTCGTTGCGCTTCCCATCGGGCTCTACGATCTCACCGTCCAAGCTCCAGGTTTCCAGACTCAGCGCCACAGCGGTGTGCAAGTCCAAACCAATCAGAACTCCACCATCGACATCTCGCTCACCGTCGGAAACGTCACCGAGAGCGTCACCGTTCAGGGCGGCGTACCCTTGATTCAGACCGAATCGGCCGATGTGGGTGTTGTCGTTGAGTCCAAGCAGTTCCTCGACCTTCCCCTGACGCTCGGTGGCGGTATCCGCAACCCATCCAACTTTATTCGATTGTCTCCGGGAGTCAGTCCCACGGGCACTTGGACGAAGTCCATTTCCGGCGGTGGCGGTTTTCAGGATCAGATCTACTACGACGGTATCGCGCTCAGCCGCGGCGATCTGTCCAATGACGGCGAAGTGAATCCCTCAGTGGACGCCATCGGCGAGTTCAAGTTGATTACGAACAACTACTCCGCTGAGTATGCTCACGCCATGGGTGGCGTGACCAGTTTCACCATGAAATCCGGGACCAACGACCTGCACGGCACCGGCTTCTACTTCTTGCGGAACGAGAAGCTTGATGCTCGTGGCTTCTTCCCCGCAACTCGTGCTCCCTCCAAGCAGAACGAATGGGGCGGCACTCTTGGTGGGCCTGTAGTCATTCCAAAGGTCTATAACGGCAAGGACAAGACGTTCTGGTTCTTTTCATTCGACCAGTTCTATCGGCGAGGTGGTGCGCTTGGCGGCTTGAACACGCTGCCGACAGCGCGCATGCAAGCCGGCGACTTC
>DASQVJ010000091.1:0-26776 GCA_035640835.1 Bryobacteraceae bacterium | reverse complement strand
CCAGCTTGGCGACCTGATTCAGAGTGACTGGCGACCCTGTCGGCGTCGCGCCCACAACGATGGATTTGAGATCCTCGATATCGGCACGGTCCGTGTTCTGCAGCCTGACCCAAACGTCCACTTCGCCTTCCTGGGTACGATAGCCACGAATCTCCTGACCGCGAACGACGATGCTCAATACGTCCGCGAGGGATTGCGTGGAGATGCCGAGCTTCTTCGCAAGGTCCCGATCCACGTGAATCTGCACTTCGTGCCGGCCCTTGTCCGAGTCGGTGTGGATCTCCGAGAAGCCGGGCTTCTGACGCAACCTCGTCCTTGCTTCACTCGCCAGTTCCTGTAGCTTGGCCGGATCGTCTCCGTAGATGTTTACGCCTAGCCAGTTCTGAGCTTCGGCGCCCTCCTGCCGGCCGAGCTTGATCTCCGCACCCGGGATCACGGGCAGTCCCTTCGCCATCTCCTCGCGGATCTTCTTCAGCTCCTCGAGCTTGATCTTCTCTTTATCGAAGCTGACGCGCGTGAACGCCTCGTTGTTGGTGAACCACGTGGAGACGTCCTTGATCTTCCACTTCGTCCGCCCGGCGAGCAGGTACTTCTCGACCGGATTCACGAACTGCTGCTCGATCTTCTTGTAGTGATAATTCTCAGAGAAGACGTATTGAATCGTGAGGTCCTGAAGATCTTGAGCTTCCGCCGAGTTGTCCGGCACTCTCTTGAGTTGCAGGAACGAACCGACCACGATCGCGGGAACCAACACGAATCCAACCAGGAACGGCCGTCGCAAACACCATGCGACGCATGCCGCATAGCGGTTTCGGAGCGCCTCGTTACGAACGACTCCGCGAGCCACCTGAATCTGTTTCGCAGGCAGGAACTTCGCCACCGCAAGCGGAATTAAGGTTAGCGAAATGAAGAGCGAGCATATCAACGCCAGGATCACTGAGATGGCGGTGTCGGCCAGCCAGATGGACAGATTCGTCTTCTTTCCAAACACCAGCGGAATGAAGATGATGACCGATGTCGCGGTGGCTGCAATGACTGCGCTCAGGACCTCCTTGGTCCCTGTGATGGCTGCCGTGATCCGATCCGCACCCTTCTCGAGGTTCTGATAGATGGACTCGAGCACCACGACGGCGTTGTCCACCAACATTCCGCACGCGAGCATCAAGCCCATCATCGAAAGCACGTTCAGTGTCTTGCCGAGCAGATAGAGAAAGCCGATGGTCGAGATGATGGAGAACGGAATGGCGAAGCCGATAATGAGCGTGGGGCTCAGCTTCCGCAAGTAAATGTACAAGACGACAACCGCAAGAAAGGCGCCGATGACCCCCGCTTCTAAAAGGCCATTGATCGATCTCGTGATCTGGACGCCCGCATTCCACCAGACGAGTAGATTGATGCCTTCGAGCTCCGGGTCCTTCTGGATTTCCTTGATCTTCTCCTCAACCTTCGCCACGGTCTCAACCGTGTTGGCCTGCGAGGTCTTTCGAATGTCGATGCCAACGGCATACGATCCGTTCAGATGGCGCGCACGGGGCAACGGTAGAGCTTGATATTCAATGTCGGCGACCTGATGAAGCTTGAGGCCGCGCTCGTTCACGGGAAAGTTTCGGATGTCATCGAGGTCCCGTAGAACGCCGCGTGTGATGGCATCGTAGGTGTCGGTTCCGTTGTCGATTTTCCCCAGCGTGAGGTTCGCGTTTGCAGCGTCGAGCTTGCGAAACAACTGGCCCGGGTTAACCCCGTACCGCCTCACGTCATCCAGGCGCAGATAGATGTCCACCTCGCGCTTCGAGGCCCCAAACAGCTCGACTTCGGCCACACCCGGGAGACGCTCGAGAGGCTTCTTGATCTTCGCCTCCAGCAGGTCGTACGAAGTTCGAAGGTCGCGCTTGGAGGAAAACTGGCCGCCGATGATCGGCTCGTCGTTGGTGCTCCAGTTGCGGACGTTCACCCGTTGCACATCCGAGGGCAATTCATTCCGAATGCCCTCGATCTTTTCGCGCACATCGGCCAGGATCATGTCCGCATCCTGACCCCAGTCCAGTCCAACTGAGATGAAAGCGCTGTTGTCGTTAGAGCGGGATTGCAGACGTTGCACATTGGGCACGGTGCTCAGTGCTTCTTCCACCGGCTTGGCAATCGATTCGAGGACTTGTCCTGGACTTGCGTTGGGATACGGGATCTCCACACCCACAAAGGGGAAGCTCACATCCGGCGTGAGCACAACGGGGATCTTGGCGACCGAGACACCGCCCAGTACAAGAAACGATACAAAGACCATCACCACGGTTACCGGGTGATCGATCGAGAACTCGATCAAGCGTTGGCCGGATCCTGATTTCTGCTCGGGTTCTTCAGACTGCATGACCTGTCCCCTGTGCGCCTAACGGTTCGGATCCAAGTGAAGATGCCTCTTCCGAGAGTCGCTGCGGAATGGCCACATCGCCCGCGTACTGCTTGCGATCCAGCAGCTCGTACATCACGGGCACGAACACGAGCGTCAGCATGGTTGAGAAACCCAGGCCGCCGATGACGGCGATCGCCATGGGCGTACGAATCTCGGCGCCTTCGCCCCAGCCCAGTGCCATGGGAACCAATCCCAGGACGCTGGTTAAGGTAGTCATCATGATGGGCCGCAATCGCACCGCGCCCGCAGTCTTCAGCGCTTCGCGTCGTGAGTAGCCCTCTGTACGCAGCTGGTTGGTGTAGTCGATCAGAACAATCGCGTTGTTGACCACGATGCCGACCAGGATGATGACACCGAGTAGCACCATCACACTGACCGTGGTGCCGGTCAACGCAAGTGCGAATACCACTCCAACCAGTCCGAAAGGAACGCTGAACAGGATCACGAACGGGTGCACCAGGGATTCGAACTCTGACGCCATCACCAGGTACACAAGAAACACGGCCAGAGCCAACGCGAACAGCAGGCTCTGGTACGAGGTCATCATCTCCTCGTTCTGCCCGCCGATTCCCACCGTGGTGCCAGGAGGAAGCTCAGTCCGCAGTCCGTTCAGAGCCTCACGGATCTCCTCCGTGACGCTCGAAAGATCGCGCCCGCTCAAGTTGGCAGATACGACGGCCGCACGCTGGGAGCGGATCCGACGCACCTCGCTCGGTCCGCGATCTACGACCAGGCTTGCAATGGAACCCAATCGCACGGGCACAGTCGGAGCATTCGTCTGGTTGGCCGCGACATTCGTGTTCGTCGGGCCCGTTCCGTTCGATCTGGCATTTGGGTTCGTTTCGTCACTCCGGGGGACCGGTCTTTGCACCGCTCTTTGCCCCGAGGCATCCGCGACGGGAACGTTAAGCAGCAGATTCGCGACGCTTGCCACCGTATTTCGCTGCTTCTCCTCAGCGCGCACCAGGATCTCGATCTGCTTGTCGTCCTCCCGATATCGTGAAGCGACGTCGCCCCGGATCTTGTTCCGAATCAGGTTCGAGACCACTCCCTCATCCAGCCCGAGCCTCGCGAGCTTTTCTCGATCGAAGCGAACCTGGATTTCCGGGTTTCCTTGCTCCGTGCTGGTTTGAATATCGCTCAGACCACGAATGCGGCTCATGCGATTGGCGATGAGTTGCGCCGCTTGGCGTTGATAGGCGAGATCGTAGGCGTAGATCTCGACCTCGACCGGCGTCTTTACGCTGAAGAGCGTAGGCCGGTTGAAAGTGAACGAGAGTTCGGGGTACTCCTGCAGCCGGGCTCGCAAGCGCTCGATTGTCTGCGCTTCCGCCCGGCGATCGTGCTTGTTGCGCATCATCACATAGAGCTGCCCGACGTTCTCCTCTTTGGTCTGGGACGCGAACTGGTTCTTGTTGCTGCCTCCGATGCTGGAGAACACGGTCCCCACCTCGGGCCAGGTCCGGACTTCCTTTTCCAGTCCGGCCATCAGTCGATCGGTCTGCGCAAGCGCCCGACCCTCAGGCAATCGAACCTCAAACGAAAACTCACCTTGAGTCAGAGACGGGATCAGCTCCGCGCCCAGATGCGTCGCCATCCAACCGGCCAAGCCGAGCAGCAGAACCGCCCCGAGAATTACGAGTGGCTTCGCATCGAGTGCCTTTTGCAAAACAGGTCCATACAGGCGCGCACTCCGGTTCCAGATCGACTCGAAGGCATCGAGCGCCGGGTGAACGAGCCGGTTCGCGCCGCGTCCAAGGAATCGAACGGCGCTCCGAATGTCGCTGACCACCATCACCGCCACATCCCGGAGCAGAAACTGACCAACAGTGGTGAGCCGCGTTCGCGCCGCATCCATCCAGGGCCATCGACTCGGTTTCGTTTCGGTCTGGGTGGGTGTGCTCTCGGCAACCTTGATCCGTCTGGGAGCCCGCAGTGCCAGAATCATCGGTGTCAGGCTGAAGCCCACGAGCAGTGAAACAAGCTGGCCGTAGGTGATCGTCAAAGCCTGATCACGGAACAATTGTCCGGCGATTCCCGCGACGAAAATCAGAGGCAAGAACACCGCAACACTTGTCAGCGTGGAGGCGACCATCGCGCCCGCGACCTCGCGCGTGCCTCGATACACGGCCTGACGCAGTTCGACACCTTCAGTCTTATACCGATGCACCGCCTCGAGCACGACGATCGAGTTGTCCACCAGCATTCCGACCGCCAGCGCTATCCCGCCCAGCGACATCAGGTTGAGCGATAACCCGGTTTGATACATCAGGCCAAACGTCCCCAGGATCGACACTGGAATCGTGAAGCCGATAATCAAGGTGCTCTTCAGATCGCGCAGAAAGATAAACAGAACGAGAATCGCCAGCAGACCGCCGACGATCGCCGAGTCGAGCACGTCGTCGATGGCCATCTTGATGAACTCGGCCTGGTTGAAAACGATCTGATACGTGATCCCCTTCGGCATCAAATTCGCTTTCTCGAGCGACTTCAGCCGGTTCTGGACCGCGCCCGCAACGGACACTGTGTTCGCATCCGCTTCCTTGTAGATGGCGAGTTCGACGCTCTCTTTGCCGTTGAGCCGGGCGATGATCTCACGGTCCTTGGTGCCGCGATACACGTTTGCAACATCGCTCAGCACCACGCGCCTACCTTCCTGGTTCCGAATAATGATGTTCCGGATCTCCTCGACCGAGCGGAACTGGTTCAAGACGCGGACCATGTAGTTTGCATCCAGGTCATACAAGCTGCCGGACGCCTGATTCAGGTTCTCCTGCGCGAGAACGGTCGACACCTCGCTGATGGGGATTCCCAGTTCGGCGAGCTTCTTCTCATCGATCTCGATGCGGATCTGCTCTTCCAGACCTCCGACCACCTTGATCGCCGCGACGCCTTCGGTGGATTCGAGGAGCTTCTTCAGCTCTTTGTCCGCGGCGTATCGGAGGCGGCTCAGGCTCATGTTGTCGGCCGAAACCCGCAGGCGCAGAATGGGATCGTAAGAGGGATCGAAGCGCAGAATCACGGGCCGCTTGGCGTCGCGCGGCAGTTGCACGACGTCGAGCTTTTCGCGTGCCTCAAGGCTCGCGAAGTCCATCTTTGTGCCCCACGCGAACTCCAGCACGACCTCGGACTGACCAGAGCGCGACACCGAGCTCAAACGAGTCAGCCCGGGCAAAACACCAACAGCTTCCTCGACTGGCCGGGTAATCAGGCTTTCGACTTCTTCCGGCGCCGCATCCGCATACTCGGTTTGAACTGTCAAGGTCGGGTAGGAGATGTCAGGCAGCAGATTCAACGCTAGACGATCGAGCGAAATATAGCCGAACAGACTCACCGCCAATATGCACATGGACACAGTGACGGGCCGATGGATCGCTCCTTTGATCATGGAGTCTCCTTAGGCGCGGATGACGCGAATCTTCTGACCTTCTTTTAGAGCACCCTGGCCTGCAACCACGACGTTCTGTCCAGGTTGCACTCCGTTGAGCACTTCCACCATGCCTTCGCTTTGATAGCCGACCTGGACCTTGGCGCGCTTAGCTGTATCGTTGGAAGCTACAAAGACGAAGAACTGGCCGTCTTCTTCGATGAGCGCGCGCTTGGGGATGAGTGTTGCATCGGATTTCGTGTCCGTTCGAATGTCGACGCGCACAAACGACCCGGGCCTGAAACTCGCCTTCGGCTGAAGCTCCACTGTCACCTTTACAGTTCCGGTCGCCTGGTCGACAACGGGGCTGATTCGCTCGACGTGACCATCGATCTTCACGTCGGTGTCACTCCCCAGCCGAATGGTTGCGGCCTGCTTCGAGCGCACCAGGCCGGCATCTTTCTCCGATAGAAAAACGTCGGCGTAAAGCGGCGAGAAAGCTCCCAAGTGGAACAATGCGTCGCTCGCCCGAACGCGCTGTCCAGGCACGGCTGTCCGTTGAGTGATGTGGCCTGCGAAGGGCGCCCTGATTTGTGTCCGTTCTATCTGCAGCCTGGTGTTCGCGATCTCTGCTTGCAACTCGCTGACCCGGTGCTCGAGCTCGCGGATCTCTGAGGACGAAACCTTCTCATCGTGCACGAGTTCCTCGAGCTTGTATTTATAAGCCGCAACTTCCTTGTCGCTAACCAATCCCTCTTTTGCGGCCTTTTCGTAACGATCCCGCTCGATTCGGGCGTGGCCGATCTGTGCGGCCGCCTTCTCCTGCCGAATTCCCGCCTTTTCCATCTGCAGCTTAGCCTGTTCGAACTTTTCTTCGGCTAGTCTCAACTGGATCTTCAATTGACGATCGTCCAGCGTCGCCAGCAATTGTCCCGACTGGGCGAAGTCACCTTCTTCAGCGTGAATCTTGGCAACCACTCCATCGAGTTCTGATGAGACGGCTACTTCACGAAGCGCGCGGAGGTTTGCCGTTGCACTGACGAAACTGGAAATCGCCGACTTTTGTGCAGCGGCGAGCTCCACGGGAACGGCTTCCTTTTCTTTTTCCTTCTTGGAATCCTTGTCGTTCGGTCCCGATTTTGCGGAGGCCTGAGCGACTCCAGGAAACAAACTCGGCTTGGTCTTAAAGAGATACCAACCGGCTCCGCCCAGCACAAGCAGGGCGACGGAGCCATATACCTTCAACCGCAGGTTCATCCAAACCTCCGACCGGGCGTTTTCGAGAAGCTGGCACCCGAGACGCGCTTATCACATCCGGTTATCAAACACTGACGAAGCGAACCGCGTGTTTGTTCCCAATACGTAAGTGCGACGAAGAAGTTATCTCTTGGTTAGCCGTGTTTTTGATTCAACCCTCTTGTGGGTGTCGGTTTTGCAAGCCGGTCGAAGCCGCCGCAGAACCTTTGTCACTCAGGCTCGAATGCCAGTTCGGTAGTGATATTGATTGCAGGTTTTAAGGTGCGGTACACGGGGCAGCCGTTTGCGAAGATGCTGTGCACGCGCTCGGCTGTTTCTCTCCGGTCCGCATGGGCCCGCAAGCGCAAGATCACATGGATTCGTCGGATGACCAGCACTCCATCCTCAGTCTCGACTTCGCCCCTGGCGTCTGCTGTGAGCTTTCCTGCTGAAGCATCGATTTTGCGCGCCTCCAGCGCGCCGCCGAAGGTTCCAGCAAGTCAACCCGCTGCCGCGGCTACCACATAGTCAAGGGTAGTCGCGTGCGGCTCAAGGATCTCGGCCGGCACTTTATAGTGCTCCGCAACCGCTCCATGCACCCCGAACAGAACCGGGTCCTGCTCGGCAGGAAGCCATGCCCGACGCAATGGACCCTTGACGCGCTCGATTTTAACTTGGGACACGTACGCCGGATCGGCCATTCCCAATATGATAGCCACTGACGCGGTTATTCGGTCTTAGCCTTGCTTCGCTACACGACCCGCTTTGATAGCATCCAGGATCATCTTGACCTTGCTCTCTGTGATCGCTCGCAAGGCATCCTCGGCGGTCATGCCACCCGAGGCTGACGCCCGTCCATCGAGGGTCGCAACATTCGAAAAGGCACCATCCACCAGGACATTGAACTTCGCCCCGACCTGAATGTTGCTGCCCTCCTTCTTGACACTTGCCACCCTGCCCATGATGGTCAACCCGCGACTCGCTGCCGTGCCCAAGGCCCCAGGGTCACCTCCACAATTTGCCTCCTTTGATTTCAGGCCTTGTCCTTTCGACTCCGGCCTATGATTTGTTTCGAATTGGTCCGTTGCCCGCCCGTCATATCGGAAAGGCGTAAAAAGGATGATCAACCAGGCAGACGTCTAACGTTTTCGATGTGGTCGCTAACGCGAATATCGACGGTACAGGAGGAGAGCGGCGAAGCCGAACAGAGCGAAAATGGCCGTCGCAGGTTCCGGGTTCTCGGTTGTCCTAATAGATGGGTCGGCGGTCGAGCGTGTCATGTATGGCTGTGCTGTGGCTCTCATCAGTTCATCGGAAAGTCTCTGCGCAAACATCTGATGGACCCAGCTCGTCGGATGAATGCTATCGAAGAACAACGTTTGGTTGCAGAGCTCAGGTGGACCTCCCTTGCAGGCCTTCACCGCATCGGCGCCATACTTTGCAACGAGTTCATGATGAAAGCTGAAGAGATCAAAATACTGCAGCGACAGGTCCGGAACGGTGCGCAGGTAGGCGGCGTACCGCCCTAACCACGAATTGAACTGAACGGACGCGTCCGTGGCAGCCGGGCTTAAACCATTGTTGAGGCTTTCGGGAGTCAACCCAACGTCGGGCGAGTTGATCAAGACAAAGCTGCGTGCGCCTGCGAAGTACAAATCCCGCACCGCATAGGCGATGTTTTCGCCTGCTTCGATCGCAGCACGTCTCCGGGCTTCCGGGTCCGAAATCTTTGACGCATCACGCAAATCATTCCCACCGCCAAGGAAGAAGTACGTTCCGGAGGGGTCGGCTGAGCCGTTGTGGCGGCGAAGGTAAAAGTCCACCTGTTGCCGCATGCCGGTCGGGATCACGGAGTCGAAAGATCCCAAAGCGCCGCCGTAGTCCGTTCGCGCACCGCCGATTGCGTAGTTGTTTCCAGGACCTCCGGTTTCACCGAACCAACCAAGGGACATTCCCGCATATTGGCCGTCTTGAGGCTTGCCTAGAAGCGAAGCAAGATACTCGGCCCAAACCGGACCATTCGTGAAGCGGCCGTCAACATAGGGCGCCGAAGGCTCCCTTGGAACAAGGCCGAGGGTATACCGGTTGAGCACCGATGTCCCTTGGTAAACGTTCCCAGAATCGGTCAGGCTATCCCCGAAGAAATACAACGATCCGATCGAGGTGCCGGTTGCCAGCGTCCCGGCAAGAACCGTAATGAGCAGGACTCGAGCCATGGGCATGGCGGGAGTCTAACAGGATTCCTTGTACCTAGCCAACGGGCAGTACTACCGGCTAATGAGCAGTCTATTCAATTTGCGGGAAGCGGGTACGGCATAAAACTGATATTTGAAACGTTAATCGGCCGATATGCAGTGAATTACAACGGCCGCATTTGAGGACGCTTGCGATTAACGAGATATTAATTTGCCCCAGAGGTGCTGTATGTGGCACCATCCACAACACGAAGAGAACGCTGGATGAAACTTGGGCCGGAGTACTGTAAGCAGCTTCGCGATGCATTTCGCCGCCATGCAAACTTTCCGCCGAACCGCTGTGTCGCGCTCGGTGATTATGGCGTGATCCAGGAGAATGTTTTCGAGCGTCTCGGCAATATCTCCGATTTGGGATTATCTATCCTGCCGGCAGTTGGGACTGGTCAGTCCAATTTCATTTTCAAGTCTCAGGGCAGTGTTGATTTCGAGCTGATCGCCAAAGGCGAGGTGCAGCCGGGCGGAATCGTCGCCGTTCGTGCTGGATTGAATCTAAAGTTCAATCGCGAGAACTCCGTCTTTTTCTGCGCTGCAGGCTGCACAATCCAGGCGGCCGCCAACATCAGGGACCTGGAACCCGCTCTGATCCAACTTTTGCAGGAAGGCCGCTGGGAAAGCGACTTCTATTTGGTTACGGAACTCACTCTGGCGTCAAAGACAACGGCAATCGTGTCTTCGAGCGGCGATTCGGAAGTCAAGCTCGAGGCGATGAACCCCGCTCTTGAGGTGATTCAACTTGCCGACGCGAGTCTCCAGCTGCAAGTCAGACGAAGCCGGAACACGTCGTTCGAGATGGTGACGGAAGGCGCGCAGGTTCCGCTGATGCAGTTGTCGCGCCTGCGCGGGTTGTTCCACGATGAGCTCCGTCCTTCCCTCGGCGCGATTGCGTTGGGTGCTCAGGAACCGTTTCGCCTTGTCGCAGACGGAGACGTAACGCCCATTACATTACAGGAGAGTCTCGCGGGCGCGGCGGTGTCTGAGCCCGTTATTGAAGCCGTGCTGGCTGAGGCATTCGCGACAGCTCCTCTTCCCGCCATGGAAGCGGAGGGCGCGCGCTTCCTTGCCGCACTCGCCACCCCGCAGCCGGGCTTCGAGCTACAGCGAGTGCTTGACATTCACTTGCCGCTTCTCGCTGCCAGCTATCAGTTGGCACATGGTGAACCGAACCCGCCGCTGCCTGGCGGAGTGGAAATCCTGTCGAAGATCGAAGGCGCTGAAGAGCACGCGGCCATCGCGCTGGCCGTGCCCAGATCCCCTGAAGCACAACGCTCAATCGAGAATGATCTGCGAGCTCTCGACATTGAAGCCGAGCGCGGCGCGGTTGCAGCGGCTCGTGTGCCGAATCCAAACGCTTTCGGCTTCGTCGCGCGTGAGACCGGGTCTGCGTCTCACATTGTCTGCGTACGTGGAACCCTGACGCCCGAGGAGTGGGTGAAGGATTTCACGGCCATTGCCAATCCGTTCAATGAGGTTCCGAATTTTGGTTTCGTCCACCTCGGGTTCGAAATCATGTGGCGAAGGATTCGGCTCAGCGTGCTGGATGCGCTGGCCGGAATACCCAACGGATCTCGCATCACGTTCGTGGGTCACAGCCTGGGAGCTGCAATGATTCTGCTTGGCGCTGTTGAAGTGGCAGTCAACGTTGCGCCGGGCCGGGGCTGGCTGATTGATGCGTTCACCGTAGGTTCGCCTCGGCCAGGAGGAGTGAGATTCCGGGTCAACTTCAACCGGACCATCTCCAGGTATTTCCGCGTCACGAACCAGGGTGACGTGGTTCCTCAAGTTCCGCCGTTGATTCTGCCGCCCATCTTCAATCACCCCGGTGTCGAAATCGGTGTGGTGGGGAGGAACGGCAACCCGCATAGCCTCGATGCCTATCGCGATGGGCTCAACAAGTTGGCGAGCAGACCCAGGGGAGCGCTAGCCGCAGAGCCAGTTATGGGAGCTCGCACCCTTTAGAAGTTTGGTTTAGGCCAGGTCATTACATACTGCCTGGACTGCTTCGAGGTGCTCGATAGCAGCTTCCAGGTTAGAGGAGAGTGATTCGTGTCGATTCGCAACCAGCTATCTGGATTCCGCCGGCGCGCTGTTTTCGCCGCCGCGGTCACAACGGCCCTGTTCGGGCTTGTGATCACCAATGGACAAGGCGAGGTGACCTCGACGGCGGCCACTTGGTTCTCACGGCCTTCCGAACTGCCGAAGGACGTGTTCGATCTTCCGGAGTTCAACCGGTTCAGAACCAATGGCAAGTTGAATGTCGAGCAGGCGCAAGCGTATCTCGAATCGTTGAGTGATTCGAACCTGGCTGCGGCGCAACGCCTGTTCGATGTCTTCTCATGGAGGGCGTTCGTAGCGCTCCAGTCACCGGCACGGCAGGATGGACAACCCGATACTGCCAAGGCATTGGGCAACATCCCCATTGAGACGCCGTTGGTTTGGGAGTTCTGGCAACCGACGTCGAAGGTGTTCCTGCCGGATGGAGGAAAGCCGACGTGGGGTAACTCGCCGAGCCTCGAGCTCGATCACTTCAAAGCCGGATGGCGGCAGAACACCACCGTCAACGAAGGCAAGCAGGCCTTCTCAGGGCCGTTAATCGATCAGAACGGCAAGTGGGTGCACTACGTTTCGCTCATGAACCGGCGTGAATTCGACTACCTGGTGGAGCATGAGCTGTACAACCTCGAGGGGCAGGCTCAATACGTGCGGAATAACCAGATCGAGTTTCCGCTCAATGACGATACGCGACAGGGCGCCATCGAGATCAAGCTTGCGTGGAAGGTGCTGACCGACGCAGAGGTCAAGAGCAACCGCTTCCTGATTCGAAAGCTTCCGGTGGTTCAGTACCGCCCTGCCTCGGCCGCAGTTGCAGCGAATGCAGTAGCGCCGGCACACATGTCCGGCAAGACGTCGGACAACGGGGCAAACTCGCCGAACCCCACCGAGACGCTCGGACTGATCGGGATGCACATATCGATGCGCACGCGTTCATCGCCACAGTGGATCTGGGCCACCTTCGAGCAGATCGATAACACCCGGCTCGATTTGAGTTCAGGCGACGCGTCTCATCCGCTTCCCAAGCAGCCCAGCCTGGCCAATCCGAACAATCCGGACGCGCTGGTGATGGCCAACATCCTTCCTGCCTACAATGCCACCGGACCGAATGGGCAGCCGTTGAACGATTGGGATGAGAGCAAGCCGATGCCGCCGGTGGAGGTTCTGCGCCTGGTGCCGCCGCCGCAAGGCACGGAAGAAGTGAACAGGCTGGCGCAGGCGTTCCTGGGTTCGAAAGGATCTGTGCTTCGTTACTACGAGTTGGTGGGCACGCAGTGGCCGAAACACCCCAAAGCTCCCGCGGTTCCTGGTGGCCAGGACAGCGCACCCGAGAGCATCATCCGCAAGATGCCTGGCGAAGTTGTTCCGGTTTACCTGATCAACTCCACGATGGAGACGTACTTCCAGAAGGGCTTTCAGCAAGCCGGACCGCTCGAGCAGGACGATCGCCTCGCGTCGCAGTTCTCGGTCGACACCAAGATGGTCTTTGGAACGGAAAGCTGCGTGGGCTGCCACTATTCGGCAGGCGCCTGCATTGGCTTCCGTAAGGACTCCAGTGGCAAACTGCTGCGTGATTCCAGTGGCAACAAGATCCCGATCTTCGGTCAGAACGGCAACGGCGGACTGACCGCAAACGCAAACTTCAGTTGGCTATTGCAGTTGGAAGCCAAGCAGAAAAACCCCAAGCAGTAGGTTCGACAGTTTTCTGAGATCCAGTCGAGGAGCGCTATCCGAAGCATGTCCAGCTTTCAATACGTCAATGTACGAAATTTCACTCCGAATCTTGGCCAGTGGGTGAGCTTAACCAACGTCACGGGTCAGGGCCGGTGTGGAAACAGCTTTACATTGCCAATGTCCAGTGGACCGGGTCCGGTGATTACCTTCCTGTCCAACTCAGCGTTCCGGGTCCGGTTCAATCCGGCCCCCGGGGCGAATCTCACCAATGATGTTTCGTTTGCGGTGGTGAACCGCAATCTCGGGCCGGTCGCATTGAACGTGACGGAGAGTTCAAGCGCGATCGAGATCGACACTTCCGTGATACGAGTGGTGATCAACAAGGATCCGTATGGCATCTCCGTCTTTCGAGATGGACAACTCATCCATGCGGACACGCCGACTTACAACCTGGTCTACATACCGGGCCAGGAAGTCATCGCGAACTTCAAGGTGTATCCCGCAAACGCACGATACGTCGGCTTTGGAGAGAAGGCAGGTTCGCAGTTGTTGAAGAACAACTTCACCATGACCTGCTTCAACTACGACAACTTCAAGTACGTTGAAGGTGGGGTGCCAAGTGGTCCTGGTCCGCTGAATCCTTCGGAGCCGCTCTACTGCTCTGTGCCTCTGCTGATCGAAACGAATCCGAACCCGGTGAACGGCCCTGCTTATAGCTACGGCCTTTACTTCGACAACAGCGCGCAAAGCTACTTCAACGTTGGAGCCAGCGACTACTCGAACATGTTCGGGAAGTATTACTTTGGGGCGCTGTACGGCGACCTTGACTACTACTTCCTGTACGGCGATGACGTGCCTGCGGTGGTGGAGCAGTACACGAATCTGACCGGCCGTCCGACACTGCCGCCTCGTTATGTTTTTGGCTTTCACCAGGGTGCGTACGGCTACTACGACGAAGCGATTCTGACGCAGATCGCCACCACGTATCGAGCCACGCAGATTCCGATCGATGGGCTCCACATCGACGTGGATTTTCAGAACAACTATCGAACCTTCACCAGCAGCGATAAGAAGTTTCCAAACGCCCAACAGATGTTCAGCAACCTGCACCAGCAGGGCTTCAAGTGCAGCACAAACATCACACCGCTGATCACGAGCAATCCGCTCGATGAGAACGGCAACCCGTCCGCCTATCCGGCTCGGGATAGCGGTATCGCATTGAACACTCCGGGGCAGCCGGCCGGTGCGTTCCTCTACGACAACCGGGATCCCAACAACCCCACGCCTCGCTTCATTGGCGATGTGAACTACGGGGACAACAACAACTTCAACCCATTCAACTCGAGTCACCTCGGCTCATATGGCTATTACCCGGACTTTGGGCGGCCGGATGTGCGCCAGTGGTGGGGCCAGCAGTATTCGTACCTGGTGAACACGCTGGGAATGGACATGATCTGGCAGGACATGACATGCCCTGCGATTACGAATGGTGACGCCGCCACCTTTCCGCTCGACCTGCAGATGACCTTTTTCGGGCAGATGGTGGAAGTCGGGAAGATTCACAACTCGTATGTGCTGAGCCTGCTCGACGCGACGTTCAATGGCTTGGCCGCACTCCGGCCCACCCAACGAAACTTCATCATCGCGCGCGGTGGCTTTGCGGGTATGCAGCGCTATGCGGGTCTTTGGACCGGCGACTCGGGCTCGGACTGGGCCTTCCTGCAGATCAACATTCCTGAAGTGCTGAATCTCGGGCTCTCGGGTATTCCGATTACAGGATGCGACATCGGAGGCTTTGCCAACGGGAATGTTCCTGACGGCACCACGCAACCGCCGGTATTTCCATCGAACCTGGGCGGCAAGGTGCTCGAGGGTATCACCAATTATGAGTTGCTGACGCGCTGGATGATCCTGGGGTCGTTCCTGCCCTGGTATCGCAACCACTACAACGGCTACACGAAGCAGTTCCAGGAGCCGTGGGCTTATGGCGAGCCGGTACCAACTAACTGCCGCTACTTTATCGGCCTTCGCTACCGGATGTTGCACATCTACTACAGCGCCATGTACGAGGCCACGCAAACCGGCATGCCGATCGCGCGAGCCTTATTTCTAAATGATCCGAACGACCTGAACGTGTACGACAACCTGGATGACCAGTTCTTTGTGGGACACGATGTGCTGGTGGCGCCGATCGTGAACCAGCATGAGACGGCCGTGCCGCCCAGCAGTCCAGTAAGAGACGTGTACCTGCCGGCCGGAAGCCAATGGTATGCCTTCACCGATAACATGACACCGCTCGGGCCCGTGGTGGAAGGGGGCACGACCGTGAGGAACTGGTATGCGCCTCTCAACAACAGCTCGCCGTTATACCTGATGCCGATCTACATTCGCGCAGGCGCAATTCTGCCGATGCGGGAGCTGGAACAGTTCGTCGGGCAGCTGACGCAGAATCCGATCACCTTCAACATCTATCCAGGTGCGGATAGCTCCTTCACTCTGTACCAGGACGATGGAATCAGCAACAACTTCAAGACGGGCCAGTTTCGGACAACGACCATCAGTCATCAGGGCATCTTGAATGGGCAAAGGGTACAAGTCGTCCGGAGACATGACCAATACACTCCGCCTGAGCCGTTCTACTTCGTGAGCTTCCTCGGCACGAACCCGCCTCTCACTGTAGAGGCTGAGGGCGCGCCACTGCCGAACGTCTCCACGCCGGAGGCGCTGGCGGCGGCGGGCGCAAACTCCTACTATTACAACGCGAGCATCAAGACGACGTTCTTGAAGATCTTCGATACGAGTGCCAACCTGACCTTGGAGGTGACTTTCTAGTGGCGACCCGAAGAATGTTCCCGCATGATCCCGTGCGGATCACGTTCACGAAAGACTTCCGGCAACTGGTGCACGGCGACCTGCGTCCCGGCCGCGACGTGACCATCGACTACGATGCGGAACGGCTGGCCAATGAACGATCGAAGGATGGATGGACCATCAAGTGCTTCTACAGGTTCGTGGAAGACGGAGAGGTCTGGGAAGTCGATCTGGAGGCCCCAACCGGCGAAGTTCTGACCAAGCTGACGAATGAACCGGGCGAAGGCACGATGATGCAATGCAAGATCCAGGTGCCTCAAGATACTGATCACCTGACCGTGTGGTTCCTGAACACCGGAAAATCAGGCGCTCAATACTGGGACACAAACCTCGGCAAGAACTACGTTTTCCGATTTGTCGTGGATGACATAGAGGTCGATTCGGTGGGAGTGGAGCCCGACGCAGGCGGGATGAGCAAGTTTCATATCGAGGTGTTGACCGCACCTGAAGTGGAGGAGTTCCAAGTGCTGTACCGCATCATGAATGATCCCAACACACCAAAGGATCAGGACTCGACTCTGCCCTTGGAGCGACTGGAGTCGGGGTCAACGGGGCGACGTAGATGGGCTGGGTCGACCGCTGTGCCAAACGGCGCTGTCGTGCGGTTCACCATGCGCTACAAAGCCTACGGGAATTTCCACGCCGACACCAACAGCGACAAGGGCTATCTCACGTGGACTGGCGCCGAGCGCAATCGCGAGGCTGGCGTGCTGTAAACGAAGTTAGCGCGCAGGCAGGGCCTCAGACACCGGCCTGCGCGCTAGCGTTTGGTTGTACAAGAGCATCCCGGTTGTACAAATAATTCCGATTCCAGAGAGAACGAACCACATCACGTTTGGATTGGATGAACCTTGCACGTACCTCGACACCAGCCAGCCTGCGAGCGGCCCGGCGGTGAACGATCCGATCGCGACCGGGAGGAAAGCGAATCCCATGTAAGTTCCGATCTGCTCGCGAGGTGCTAGCGTCGCGACGTACTCGTAAAGTCTCGGTGCCAGAATCGCCTCACCCGTCGAGAACAACGCGAGAGCCGCGATGACGCTTGCGACTGCCGGAGAGATGGGAATCAGTAGCCACGACAGGCTCGCAACCGTCATACCGACCGAGATCGCCGCGATGGGCTTCATGCGTCGCGCGATCACGCTAGCCGGAACCGTCAGCAGAATAATCGTTGCTGCTCCCACGCTCTCGAGAAGCTCGAACCGTTCGAAGTGCAGCACGTCTTTCGCATAGAACGGGAGCGAATAGAACGTCTGCCAGAACATGACGTAGAAGCCGGAAGCAAACAACAGGAACAGCATGAATCGAAGATTGCCGAACACCATCAGCATGTCGCGGAAGATCTGCGGGAGTCTTCTCACATTCTCTGTTGGTCGCGCGGTCGGTTCGTCGAAAAACAGCAGAGTCCCGATCAAGATTCCAAGCGAGATGATGGCGGACGAAATGAGCACATACTCGATTCCAAATCGCTCGCGTATCGGCAACGCCAGCAGCGGACCGAACATTCCGCCAATATTCACCAGGGTGTAGTAGATGGAATATCCAAGCGCCTTCGACTTCTCTGTGGTGGTGTTGGCAACCGTGCCGACGATGCAGGGCTTGATCAGCGATCCTCCGACGGCCGTGAGAACGAGCACTGTGACGATGTACGGTACCTTCGCGTCACCGATTATCTTTTGACCCGTCTCGAGTCCCGCGAAACCGATCAGAAAATAACCGAGCGCAAACAGCGCGAAACAGGACGCGAGACTGCGCCGAAACCCGTAGCGATCGACGATCGTTCCCGCAACGATCGGCAACGAGTAAAGCAGCCCCGAGAAGAGTCCAACGAGCGACGGCCCTGTTTGCGGACCGAGCCCGACCTTCTCGGCGAGGTACACGGCCAACACCGCCTTCGCACTGTAAAACGCGAGCCGTTCGAAAAGTTCCAACGTGTTCGCAACCCAGAACGACCGCGCGAAACCCTCGCGAAGATCTCGAATCCGATTGCCAATGGGCATCTGGGGTCAGTATATAGACCCCATGCAATTCCTGTATACTTCCGCAATGGTTTCGGTCAAAGGGCAGATCCGGCGCCGCGAGTGGCTGGAAAGTTGTATCGCAAAAGGCTTCTTATTGGCTGGTACACCAATGGCAAGCTCTCACTTGTTTGGTATGTGGCAGGCAGGTGAGGCGGGTGCAGGGAAGCCAACTCCCGCTGAGGTTTTGGGACCTTTCTTTCGCAAAGGTGCTCCGAACACGTCGCGTCTCTATCAACCCGGCGATCCTGGCTTTCCTCTACGAGTGGCGGGCCGCATTCTGAACACCCGCGGTGAGAAGGTGCCGGGTGCGCTCATCGACATCTGGCATGCCAATCATGCGGGACTTTACGACGTGCAGGGGTATCGATACCGTGCCAAGATCGCGATTCCAGAAGCGTCCGAGTACACGGTAGAGACCATCATGCCCGGCCACTATCCGGATCGGCCTGCGCAGCACATTCACTACATGATCACTGCGCCCGGACACAAGACGCTGATCACGCAGGCTTACTTTGCGACCGACCCCTACTTTGAAGGCGATCCGGATAAGAACTACGGAAAGAGGGGCATCGTCAGCAACCGGGATCTGGTACGCACCGTGAAGCTGTACGAGCAAGGGACACCTCGAGCAGAGATCAATTTCGACATCATTCTGGAGAAGGCCTGAGCATGCGGCGCGGACTGTTGATTGGCGCGCTGGCGTCAGCAGCAATGGCCCAGCAGCTTCCGAAGGATCGTTCGATCCAATCCGATGCAAATATCCGGCTCATCGCGTTTGCGGATGGCGGGAAGGCTCTGGCGGCAACTTGCGGCGACGGTAAGCTGCGGATCTGGGACGTCGAGAGTGGCGCACCCAGGCAGGTTCGGACCGATCTCAAGTTGGATCCGGCAAGTACCTTCGGCGATAGGAGCAGCTTTGTGGCTGCTGTCTCTCAGAACAAAATTCGGGTGCGGGATGTAGTGGCGACGTCGCCCATTCGCGATTACGAGTTCAGTTCCGTGCCGAGGCGCGTGGCACTCTCGCAAGATGGCACGCTTCTGGCGACGGCTTATATCAAAGACCTGCAGACGGCTGTAAACACCGTTGACGTGCGGGATGCGACCGGGAAGGATCGGTTTCGAACAACCGCGGGATTGGGCGGGGTCTCGGTCTTACGTTTCTCGCCTGACGGGCTCATGCTGGTCGCGGGTTCGAACGACGCAGACGTGAGGGTGTGGAACACACGGAACGGCGAGCTCGTTCGTCTTATTGAGGAACTGCCCGTCACGATGTTCGCTGCCTCGTTCTCGCCAGATGGGAGATGGCTTGCGACAGCGGGTGTCGATCGGATCGTTTATCTTTGGGACGCAAAGAGCTGGAAGCTGGTCCGAAAGATCACCGGCCAACCCGAGATGATCTCAGTGCTCGATTTCTCGCCGGACGGGCGGCGCCTTGTGACCGGCGGCTTCAGCGAGTTGACTGCTCAACACCCGGTGAGCCTGGTCTTGTGGGACGTGCCAACAGCGAAGCAGCTCAGGTCCATGCCGGCACCAAAACGGGTCGCGGCTGTTGCGTTTTCGCCGGACGGGAAGCGCATCGCTTCAACTACGGGAGGCAACACAATCGAGCTATGGCAAGTGCCCGAGTGAGCGTGGCGGCCTTTTCGTGAAGGCTGCCCCTCACAATGGAGTTGTCTTCCATGAAGATTGCTACCTGGAACATCAACTCCATCCGACGCCGTTTGCCCCTATTGCTCGACTGGCTACAAGCGAATCGCCCCGATGTCATGTGCCTGCAAGAGACGAAGGTGCAGGATTCTGACTTCCCTGTCGAACCCTTGCGCGCAGCAGGGTATCACGTGACATTCCGCGGCAAGAAGTCGTACAACGGTGTGGCCACCTTGTCCTTGTCCGAGCCGGAAGCCGTGCTCCACGGGCTGCGCGAAGGTCCTGATGCCGAGGATGATCGCGTGCTGCAGACCGTGATTCGGGGCATCCCGATCCTCAATACATATGTGCCCCAAGGCTTCAAGATCAACACGGAGAAATACGATTACAAGCTGCACTGGCTGGCGCTGATCCGAGACTATTTCGGGCAGCACTTCGATCCCAATCGGCCAGCGATCTGGCTCGGTGATATGAACGTTGCGCCGGAGCCCATCGATGTGTACCACCCTGACCGCCGAGTGAACGATGTCGACTTCCACATCGCGGCAAGGAATGCCTATAAGGCTGCTCTCTCCTGGGGCTTCCACGACACATTTCGAGCCTTGCATCCCGAGCGCGTTCAGTACACGTACTGGGATTACTTCCGCAACGCGCTCGCGAACAACTGGGGATGGCGAATCGATCACATCGACGTAACGGCTCCGCTGATACAAGTTTGCAGGGCAGCGGATGTGGATATGGAACCGCGGAAGTCACCGGATGCGTCCGACCACACGGTGGCTTGGGCGGAGTTCGACATCTGATGGGAATCAGTTAGGCAGACGAGGTCATTGGCTGACCTCGTCCTCACCGGAGTGTTGATTACGGAAGAAGCGGACGAAGAGCTTCGCGGGCAGCAAACGCGGTGTCGGGGAAGTCGGTGAACAGTCCGTCGACGCCCGCGAGGAAGAACTGGTTGAATTCGTTCGCGGGTTTTCCTTCATACTGTGCGGGTAGCGAATCGTTGCGGAACGTGTAGGCGTGCACAAGCAGGCCCGCGGCATGCGCGTCTCTCACCAGCGTCGTCGTGATCGGCGTTGGGCTCGATCCGGCGAAGCTGATGATGTACGGCTTCCATGGACCGATACCGTCGGCGTACGTCGCGATCTCAGCCAGGTTCTCAGGCTTCACGAGATCGCCGAAGCCGCGCGTGTCACCAGAGATCTTGTGGTTGTAAGGCTTGTCATACGGCGCCTCGAAGGTAAGCTTCCCGTCGGGTCCGACGTCATTGGCGTCGATCAACTGCACCAGCTTGAGCTTGGTGCGGCGGCGCAGGTACTTCAGGTTGGCGGTTTCAAAGGACTGGATGAACACCGGCGAGTTGCGCTCATTCCATCCATAACGACTGAGAATCTCGAGCAGAACGTCCTCCTGCTGCAGGCCGAGTGACGCGTGGAAAGACGGATGCTTCGTTTCGGGATAGATGCCGATGATCCGGGCACGGCGCGAGTTCTCGCCTTGCACCATTTCGATGATCTCTTGCAAGGTCGGAATCTGGTACTGCCCGTCAAATTGAGTCGAACGTCCGGCACGCGGCTGAATCGCACGGAGCTGCTTGATCTCATCGAGAGTAAAATCGCTCGCGAAGAACCCGGTGGTCGAAACACCGTCGAGCAGCTTGGTCGTTCGTTTGGAGGCGAACTGCCGGCGCGTTTTCACGTCGGTGGTATCGTCCAACACGGGCTCGTGGCGTGCGATGAGAGCTCCATCTTTGGTCGTTACCAGGTCGGGCTCCACGAAGTCTGCACCCATTTCAATAGCGCGGCGATAGGATTCGAGAGTGTGCTCCGGAAGATAGCCGGACGCGCCCCGGTGCCCAATTACGATGGGTTCCCTGCCGTTCAGAGTGGGCCACCTTACGTAGCGTTGCGCGTCGAGTTTTGAAGCGGTAGACGCAGCCAAAGTCAAGCCACCCACGGTGAGAAGATCTCGTCTTGTCATAGCTTCGCAGAGTAACAACCGTATGTATCGGTGCCATGACGGCGGAGTATCAGGCGTGTGACTTCGTGACGCAAATGCCTGCGTTCCACGCTACAACGGGTTTCGCCGGCTGCTTGGGAAGAAGCGGAATCTGGGTGGATCTCATGCTGGGCTTGTTCGCCGAGCCGCTGCCGCAGGGATTCGGATTCAGCGAGACAGCTTTCCGGATCCGTGCTGATGGCCTCGCGCCGCCTTGAGAGCGACCAGCCCCAAGGAGCTCGCGCGGTCGCTCGTTCGGCGGGTACGTTTGTGTGAGGCAAGAGCCGGTTCCTACGACGAAGGCTGTGGGGAAGTCACACGGAGTTGAATGGCCCGTCGTGTTTGAGAAATTTCCTGAATAAGAACGCGCTCATCGGGCAAGCCTAACTTGTATTCTCTTGCCAACACGCGGTTGTGCAGATTGCCCAGTGCATAATGAGCGACCGCATCATCCCGTTCGGAACAGAGGATGATACCGATGGGTGGATTCTCGTCGGCATGAGTCCAGTGTTCGCGCGCGAAGTTGAGGTAGAGATTCATCTGACCTGCGTCGGCGTGGGTGAAGCGTCCGAGCTTGAGATCGATTAATACCAGGCACCGCAAGCGGCGGTGGAAGAAGAGCAGGTCCACTCGATACCATTGGTCGCCCACGCGCAATCGTTTCTGTCGAGCCATGAACGTGAAGTCGTCGCCGAGTTCGAGGAGAAAGTGTTCCAGATGCAGTACCAGCTCTTCCTCCAGTTGACTCTCGGAGTACTCATCTTTGAGGCCCAGGAATTCCAGGACGAACGGATCCCGGATGTGTTCATCCGGCGTGAGCTCCTCATGCGGTTGACTCTCTGTGCTTGGCTGGGCCTTTGGGACTCGAGTGCGTTTCGCACGTTTCGAGCGTTCATAGAACTGCGACGCTATCTGCCGATCAAGTTGCCTGACCGACCACCCTTCCTGAAATGCACGGTTCTCGTAGAAGGCCCGGGCTGCTTCGTCTTGAACGGACATCAGGCAAACGTAGTGCGACCAGGATAGCGGGAAGGTTGGCAATAATTCAGACAGTGTCTGGATTTTTGGGGCTTCTAAAGCTTTAGAAGATTGTCCAGACAGTGTCTGGATTTTCCGGGCTTGAGAAGATGGTGAAGATTGTCCAGACAGTGTCTGGATAATCGACGCATGCGAAACATAGAACTGGCGCATCTGGAACACGTTGGTGCGTGAGAATCCGCGTCCAAACTTCGCAGTCAAGTCTCCTGCGAGCTGGTCCATGAGCCGCTCCCCGTATCCTGCTTTGCGACGGCCGCGCTGCTCCTCCTGAACAATCCTCCGTCCGACCTCCCAATAGGCCGAAGTGATTACGGAGTTCACGGCTCTGCTTGCGGATTTCCGCGCATTCTCCAGCAGCTCGACAATTCCTTCATAGAGCGCTCCATAACCCAATCTCGCTTTCACGACGCGACGCCGGGAACCCATCACTTCAGAGTAAACAACGAAGCGACCCGATCCTGATACGCTGTCCTCATGCGGGCGCTCCTCTGCTCTTTGTTGTTGGGAACGCTTCCGCTCTGGCTTTACGCCGACGATCTCCAGCGGGCCGCTCGTGCTGGAGACCTCGCCACCGTACAGAAGCTTCTTGACGATGGCGCCGATGTGAATGCCTACGACCGGTTGGGTAGCACCGCGTTGCACGATGCGTGCTGGAGCGGGGAGCTGGCACTCATCGAGTATCTGCTCGATCGCGGGGCGAAGATGACGTTGCCTCATCTCGAGTCCGGCTCATATCCTCTGCACTACGCCGTTATCACGAATCAGGCCAAGGCTGTGTCGATGCTGCTCTCTCGTGGAGCGTCGCCGAAAGTTGTCAACAAATCGGGCGCAACACCTCTCCACCTGGCAGCGAGCCGCGGTTTCACCGCAATCGCGGGGCTGCTCATCCTCAACTCTGCCGACGTGAATGCTCGCGATGCGAGCGGCAGCGCGCCTATTGACGAGGCGGCCTGGAAGGGGCACGTCGAGGTCACTCGACTCCTGCTGAAGCATGGTGCCAATCCTTCCAACCGCGTGTCGGAGAGTGGAGCCACACCGCTTCACGAAGCGGCCGCCAAGGGACATTGCGAGGTCGCACGGTTGCTCCTGGATAGCGGTGCCGACCCAAACCAGCGCGACAATGGGGGACTCACTCCGCTAGACGAGGCGCTCAAGTTCCGCCACTCGCAGCTTGTGAACCTGCTCATCGAACGGGGAGCGAAACCCGGCGCGGGCGAGCAGATGGGCCTCAAGCAACTGCAGGACTCCATCATGCGGGGAGAAGTCGACATGGTGATGCTGATGTTGGATCGAGGGCTGGATCCGAACTCCGCAACACCTAACGGTTCTCGCCTGCTGCATGACGCGGCGTTGAAGGGACAAGTGTCGATTGTGAAGGCGCTGCTGCAGAAGAAAGCCTCCATCGACCTGCGAAACGCGCAAGGATCCACGGCGTTGCACGATGCCGCGCTCGCCGGGCAAACCGAAGTAGTTCGCCTCTTGATTGCCGAAGGCGCAGATCGCAATGCTCGCGATTCATCCGGCGCCACGCCGCTCCACCACGCCGCATCCTGGGGACGAACTGAAACGGTGCGTGCTCTGCTCGACGCCGATGTCGATACTAAGGCAAGGACGACCAGCGGCAAAACAGCCCTGGATCAGGCGATTGCGAACAATCATGCGGAGATCATCGAGCTCCTGAAAGCCACTGCAGCCAAAAAGTAGGAGTTCACAAAAAGTTCACAACTTTTAGATTTCTCGCAGACCCGATTTGTTGAGAATTGGAATCGGGGCTGCGGCGTATGCGACGCGGAACCGGTGATGAGCCGGTGCATACGCCGTTAGCTTCTAACTAACCTCCACAAATCCTCTGTTGAACTCTTTAGAATCGGTGTGCATGCAGACCATTCTCGTCATTGACGATGACGAAGCACTTCGAGACACCATTGCCGTACTTCTGGAGCAGGAGGGTTTTAAGGCCGTTTTGGTTGGCGATGGACGCGCCGGCCTGGAGCAGGCGTTAGCTTTGAAACCGGCGCTGATGCTTGTGGATCTGCGACTGCCGGGAATGGGTGGCATGGAACTTTGCAAACAGGTGCGAGCATCAGGCCTCGACACACCATTGATCGTGCTGAGTGCTATTGGCGACGAGGTTGACAAGGTACTGCTGTTAGAGCTCGGCGCTGATGACTACATGGTGAAGCCCTTTGGGACTCGCGAGCTGATCGCGCGCATCCGGGCACTGCTGCGGCGGACGGGACCCGATCGCGTCCGCACGCTCACGTTTGCTGAAAATGAAATCGACCTGGAAGCGCGAATCGTGAAGCGGAAGGGTGAAGAGGTCAGGTTCACACCAGCTGAGTACAACTTGCTCACGTTCTTTCTGCAGAACCCCAACAAGCCGTTAACTCGCGATCAGATCTTGAATTCGGTTTGGGGCTACGAGTCATACCCGAACACCAGAACCGTGGATACACATGTAGTTCGCCTGCGCCAGAAACTGGAGCCCGATCCAAACGTGCCGCGACATTTCGTAACGGTGCACGGCGTGGGGTACAGGTTCCTGCCATGAGGACGCTTCTGATTGTGGAAGACGCGGGTTCTTGCGCGACCACACTCGAGATAGCTCTCGCTCAAATCGACGACCTCTCCGTGCGGCTCGCGGCCTCGGCTGAGGAAGCGCAGCTCGTGCTTGAAGCCGACGGCGATGTATGTGCCATCATCACCGATGTACATCTACCGAAAGCGAGCGGGCTGGATTTGATCTCGTGGGTCCGGAGGCGCGCAGGGAAGCGGTTACCGGTGCTCGTAATTAGCGGCGACAGCGATCCGGACACCCCGGTCCGAGCCAAGGAACTCGGTGCTGATGCCTACTTCGTGAAGCCATTCTCGCCTTCGGAGGTGCGTTTGAAATTGGAGGACCTGATACATGAACACGCAAGTCCTCCGCATGTGTCTTAGCGGGATTGGACTGCTCGCGTTCGCGCTTGCGGAACCCGCCAGGGCACAGGCGGACATGCAGGCGATCCTGGAACGCCTGGAGAAATTGGAAAAGCAAAACAGTGAGCTGCTTGCCGAGATCCGCGCCCTTCGCGCCGCCGTGAGCCGGCAGGAAGAAAAGACGATCACTCCTGACGCCGTGCAGGAACAGCTGGAAGTTCATGAACGACGCTTGGAGGAGCAGGCGCAAACAAAGGTCGAATCCGGTCAGAAACAGTCGATTCGACTGACCGGGATGGTGCTGTTCAACGCTTTCCGTAACACCTCGAGGTACACGGGAGGCTTGGACAACCCCACGATTGCTTCGCTCGACGAAGGGCCACGAACCGGTGGAGGCACTGTACGACAGAGTATCGTCGGGTTGGAAATGCATGGTGGTCAGTTTCTTGGCGCCCGGCTCAGCGGGAGCTTGAGGGCCGACTTCTTCCAGGGCACCGCGTCGACACTGAATCAGCTGTTCCGCATGCGCACGGCGACGATGACGCTCGACTGGAAGAACACGTCGTTGATGGCGGGCCAGGAGAAACCCATCTTTTCTCCGCGTGATCCCACATCACTCGCTACCGTAGGAGTTTCGCCGTTAACGAACGCAGGCAATCCATGGATCTGGGGCCCGCAGATCCGTCTCGAGCAGAGGTTTCAGCTAGCCGACGAAACCTCGTTTCGAGCACAAGTCGGTGTCATGCAAACAAGCGAAGGTGGGGCGACCGTGCCTCAGGCTTTCGCCCCAACTCTCGAGCGGGCTCGTCCAGCGCTGCAAGGCCGTTTCGAACTCAAGCACAAGCGACTCGAGATCGCGCCGGGATTTCACTGGAGCAGAACTCATGTGGCGGGCACCTCGCTGCCTTCCGTGCTCGGTTCCGTCGACTGGTTTTACAGCCCCTGGAGCAAGCTTGAATTCACCGGCCTTTTGTACACGGCCTCGAACATTGCAAACCTCGGCACGCTCCGCCAAGGCTTTACGATCTTCGGTCCTGGCGATGCCGCCGCGGTGCGGAGCCGGGGAGGTTGGGCCCAGCTTGCTCTGCTTCCCACAAGCCGGCTCTCATTCCACTTCTTCGCCGGCCAACAAGACGACAACAACGGCGACATTCAACACCGGGGCTTCAGCCGCAATCTGGCCTACGCCGGCAACGTGATGTATCGTGTGTCGACGAATTTCATAGTCGCGTTTGAACGAGGTGAAGTGCGCACCACCTACTTGCCGGGCGGGCTGCGGCGCAATGGACGATAT
>DASQVJ010000090.1:0-3077 GCA_035640835.1 Bryobacteraceae bacterium | reverse complement strand
CTCTTCGGGAAGCAGCGCACGCTTGTAGATGTGCACTCCGGAGATGGAGCCTTTGAAACGGCCGTCCGCGCTCCCGCCTGCACCCACTCTCAACGGTTCCTTGACGAGGAAGTCCTGGTTGATGGCGTCGAGGATAATCTTCAGCTTTGCGGGTTTCCCATCGACGTAGATCCGTACGCCCGTAGCCACTCGGGAACCGTCGTAACTCATCGCGACGTGATGAGCACCCGGCGCGAGCTTGTCTTCGGTCTCGATGCGAATCGAGTCGTCGAGGCGGCGCTTGATGAGGTTCGCCTGCAGCTTGCCATCCACCAGCTCGAAAGCCCAGCCTTCGCCTTCCGGCGTCAACTCCGCGCGACTCACGATCGGGCCAGTGGACACGGTCGGCTCAATGAACGCGGACACGGAGAACTTGCTATAGAAACCGAAGCGTCCATAGTCGCCTGCCTCGGTGTAATGCTTGCCGTCGAACGTGGAGTCTTCAAGGGGCACGAGAAGCTCCAAGCCATCCGCGGGAGACCAGTCCTGCGTTGCAGGCTTCCACTTGGACAGGCCCTTTTCGAGCGCCGGCTGAAGTGCTTCATACTTGCCGCGCGCCTGATCCACCGAGGCGGTCAGCTTGTCGAGCTCTTTCTGCTGCTCCGGTAGAGGTGCCTGAACGTATGGCGGTGTATTGCCGTACTTGAGATAACGCCCGAGCTCCGGAATGTTGTTGAAGTACGCCATCAGCGAGTAGAAATCTCGCTGCGTGAACGGATCGTACTTATGGTTGTGGCAACGCGCGCAGCCGATGGTGCTGCCAAGGAACACCGTCGACATCGTCTCGACGCGATCGACCGCGTACTCGACCAGGTATTCCTCGGGCACGATGCCACCCTCCGAGTTGCCGCGGTGATTGCGATTGAAACCCGTGGCAATTTTCTGATCGAGCGTGGCGTCAGGAAGCAGGTCGCCGGCAATCTGCTCGATCACAAACTTGTCGTAGGGCTTGTTCGTACGGAATGCTTCGATGACCCAATCTCGCCAGCGCCACATGTGACGTTCGGCGTCCGTCTGATACCCATTCGTATCGGCGTAGCGCGAAGCGTCGAGCCAGCGGATGGCCATGTGCTCGGCGTAACGCGGTGAAGCGAGCAGGCGGTCGACCAGATGCTCGTACGCATCGGGCCGTTCATCCCGCAAGAACGCATCGACCTCAGCGGGCGTGGGTGGCAATCCCGTGAGACTGAGCGAGACTCGACGGATCAATGTCCGCTTGGGTGCTTCCGGTGAGGGCTCGATGCCCTCCTTCTCCAATCGAGCGAGCACAAAGTGATCGATAGGATTTCGTACCCAGCCGCGACGCTGAACTTCCGGCAATTCCGGCCGTTTCGGACTGATCAGCGACCAGTGCTGCTGCCATGGAGCACCCGCGGCGGCCCAAGCCTCGAGCGTCCTGATCTCGGCCTCGGACAACTTCTGTCCTGACCAGACCGGCGGCATCTTCTTACCATCCGTCGCCGTGATCCTTCGTACAAGTTCGCCGGATGAGACGACTTGCCGTGCGGTCGACTCCTGATCCAGTCGCAGCTTGATCTTACGGGCGGGCGCGTCGGTGCCGTGGCACGCGAAACAACGGTCCGAAAGAATCGGTCGAACGTCGCGATTGAACTCTACGGTGTCCCCGAGCGCACAAACGGCGAACAGGACAGAAAGGATGTATACCAGCCTCATCGCTGCCCGTCAGTTTATGTAACCCGGCATGTCGGTGCAAGCCGTGCAGGAGAGCCGATGCCTTACCATAGTGAGTTGTCCCGCATCACATCCACGGCGCCGGGTAGCGCTCGTGATTGGCCCTTAATTTACTTGGGCGTGGCCCTTACCACGCTGGCGACACTGATTCTGGAACTTACGTTGACCAGGATCTTTTCGGTCGTCTTCTACTATCACTTTGCGTTCCTCGCGATCTCGATTGCGCTGTTTGGTCTGGGCGCGGGCGGCGTCTTCTCGTATGTTTTTGCGCCTAAGGACGGGGCTGTCTTTCGCCGGCTCGGGATGCTGGCGTGCGCTGCCAGCGCCACCAGCGTGCTCTCGATCGGGTTCGTATTGACGCGAACCCAGCTGGATAATGCCACACTCGCGGTGATCTACTTCACCAGCGCCCTGCCGTTCCTGTTTGCGGGCTCCACCGTGTCCATGGCGATTTCCGAGACGATCGAGCGCGTGGACCGGGTCTACTTCTTCGATCTGATCGGGGCGGCGGCGGGCTGCCTTTTGCTGGTTCCTTTCCTGAATATGTTTGGCGGCCCCAACACGATTGTGGTGGCCTCCGCGATGCTAGCGGTTTCTGCTGCGATCTGGTTCCACCTTTCGGGCGGCATCAAGGAACGTGCCGCTGCAGTCGGACTTGCCCTGGCGCTCGTTGGCCTCATCGCGCTGAACTGGCGCCATTCTGTGCTCGACGTGAATTATGCCAAGGGCCATGTGTTGAGCGGCGAAAAGTTCGTCAAGTGGAACAGCTTCTCGCGTATCGCGCTGGCGCCGGATCCGTCCGGCATGATGACCATCTTCATCGACGCCGATGCGTCCACAGGCATCGCCAACTTCGATTTCGCTAACCTGAGCGAGAACGAGAAACGCGATCTTGCTATGCAGGGTCCCGGTTTTCCGTATCAACTTCGTCCAGGCGCCAAGACTCTGATCATCGGCCCGGGCGGCGGTTGGGATGTGTCGCGTGCGCTGGCGTCTGGAAGCAAGGACGTGACGGGCGTCGAGATTAACCCGATCATCGCGACCACCATCATGCGTCAGAAGTATCCCGAGCTCAGCCGGGAACTTTACCTGCGGCCTGACGTTCGCATTGAAGTGGAAGACGGTCGAAGCTTCATTCGTCGCAGTCCCGAGAAATACGAGGTGATCCAAGCGACCCTGGTGGACACGTGGGCCTCGACGGCCGCTGGAGCGTTTGCACTCTCCGAGAACAACCTGTACACAACCGAAGCCTTCTACGACTACCTGGCTCACCTCGAGGACAACGGCATTCTGTCATTCACTCGGTGGGGCTTCGATCCTCCGCGTGAGTCTTTACGGCTGTTGTC
>DASQVJ010000089.1:0-2796 GCA_035640835.1 Bryobacteraceae bacterium | reverse complement strand
CGATCGGCCACGAAATCAGAAGCAGCAGGCACCACAAAAGAAACGCGATCACAATTGATCATACGCATCAAAGGGCAGTAATGTTCAATCAGCCAGCGACCGCTTCATCCGCGTGATAAGAGCTCCTCACCAGCGGTCCAGCTTCAACATGCTCGAACCCCATCCGTAGGCCGGCTTGCTTATATTCGGCGAACTCTTCAACAGGTATATACCGCAATATCGGCAGATGCTTCGGTGACGGTCGCAGATACTGCCCGAGCGTCAGGATGTCCACATTGTGCGCATGTAGATCCCGCATCACCTGCAGCACTTCTTCCCGAGTCTCGCCAAGCCCCAACATCAACCCCGATTTCGTAGGTGTGTTGGGCCGGAGACTCTTCGCATATGCCAGCATCTCGAGCGACCGCTCATATCGAGCTCCCAACCGAACCTGCCGATACAGCCTCGGGACCGTCTCGATGTTGTGATTGAGCACATCGGGCCCTGCGTCCATCACCATTTCCATGGCTGCTCGATTGCCCTGAAAATCCGGCACCAGCACCTCAACCTTGCACCCCGGAATACGAGCGCGGATCGCCTCGATGGTCATTGCGAACAGCTCCGCACCACCATCCTTTCGATCGTCCCGATTCACACTTGTGATCACCGCATATCGCAGGCCCAGAGCCGCACAAGCCTCCGCTACACGCCGAGGTTCGTCGTAATCCACTTCGAGCGGGGCGCCCTTCTGCACGGCACAAAACCCGCATCGCCGCGTACAGAAGTTGCCCAGAATCATGAACGTTGCCGTCCGCCGATTCCAGCACTCGCCAACATTCGGGCAAGCTGCCGACTCGCAGACCGTGTGCAGCTTCAGATCCGAAACCAGTTGCTTCAGTTCTCGATAATTCTGGCCAACAGGGGCAGGAGCTTTCAGCCAGGAAGGTCTCGCAACCTTCGGCTCGATAGTAACCAGCACGTTACTTTGAGTTTAACGCGTCGAGCCGGTTCTCGATGACCGATTGGCTTTCGAAGTTCTCGAACCGGAAGTAATGAGCCGCTGCCATCTCCACGACTGCACGCGGTAACAAGCCGATCAGCTCGCTCCCGGCGACCTCAACGCCCATCGCCTTGGCCTCCGCGCCGATCGCTTCGTAGACCACGTGCAGCGGCGTCACCTCGTAGTCCGTCAGGTTCACTGAAACCTGCACCTGATTCCGCGAAACCAGCGGCAACCCGAGCGCCTTCACGCAAGGCAGTCCTCCTGAGGACTCGCGAATTTTCGCAGCGATCGCCTTCGCAATCTCCACGTTCTGACTTTGAAGGTTGACGTTGTACGCAATAAGAACCTTACGGGCTCCCACCACCACCGCGCCGGCAGTCGGATGCAAGTGAGGTCCCCCCACATCTGGAGCTCGCTTCGGGTTCAACGGCGCCTCCACCAGCAGCGCTTCGAATCCTCCTCGCCGGATGTTCTCAAGCCTTCGACGTTCCGGACGAGTGGCACTGGCCTCGTACAGATAAACCGGCACTCCGGCCTTTATCCAAATCTCCTCTGCCGCGTGCCTCGCCAAAACAACACAGTCTTGCAACGTGCACCCTTGAATAGGCACGAATGGCACCACATCCGCCGCCCCGATCCTCGGATGTACGCCCCGATGCTCGCGCAGATCGATCCGTTCTGCCGCAGCCTGCACCGCTGCCACCGCGGCCTTCAGCACCCGCTCCGGCTCACCCGCAAACGTCAGCACACATCGGTTGTGATCCTCGTCTCGAGTCTGATGCAGCAAAGTTGCATGGGCCTCCACAGCCCTCACCAACTCCGCAATCACCGGCTCACGACGACCTTCTGAGAAGTTCGCCACGCACTCGACTACAACGCCGGCCAATTCAGCTCTCCTTCTCGAAACACCACCTCACCCTGACGCAGGGTCATGTGCACAAGATTCGCTCCGAAGTGATGGACCAGCTCACGGTAGTCGGACACGTTGAGCAACAACACATCCGCATCTTTCCCGAACTGTATCGACCCTGTGCGACTCGCCTCAGCACAGGCGTACGCGCCGTTGATCGTGGCTGCCGTGATCGCCTCCGCCGCCGTCAATCCGCCCTCCCGGCACGCAATACCGATCGCGGCCTGCATGTTGAACACCGGCTGACGTTCATTATCGAAACCCGTCGCCAAAGCAAACGAAACACCCGATTCCCGCAGGTGTTCGATACACCTCCGAGGTGTCCCGTCTCGCATCGGCAACGTCACCACAGCCACCGTGCCAAGTTCCGCCAAAGCGTGTGCCTCCGTCAGGGAGCAATCGCGAATGCCATCGACCACGGGAACGTTCATCTCTCGAAGAAGGAGCAGAATTTCCGGAAACGTAGCGTCGGCATACCGAACCTTCGGAGTCATGCCAAGCTGAATCGCATTCGTCAAAAATAGTCGAGCCTCTCCGTGCGTAAACGCCGACTCTCCCACGCCGATCTCCGCAAACCGGACTTGCTTCCGCCCCGCGATCTTCGGCAGCAGATACGTTGTGTGCCATAGCGAGGGCGTCATCTCGAGCTGGGCATCGGGGAGCGTGAGATGGGTCGCCTCATACGTCATCACGATATTCAACGGCCGAGCATGCAGCTCTGCCAGAATTCGGATGTTCTTGAGTTCCGTGCCTTCGTCCGCGATCCGCCCCGACTTCGATTCAACCGTCGTAGTCCCATGCTTAGCCAAAAACTGCAGGAACCTTCGGGTCTGATACGACAGCGCCCTCGCCGGAGCCGTACGCAGCGTCCGAACACTTTGCAGCCAATCGGTCTCATCGGTCC
>DASQVJ010000088.1:0-10197 GCA_035640835.1 Bryobacteraceae bacterium | reverse complement strand
CTGATGATCCGCAGCTCCGCGCCATGTACCAGCGGTTGGCCGAGCGGTATAGGGATCGGATCGCCACGAAGAGGAATCAAGCTGGCACCGAAGCCCCCGATCCGAAGGAGCAAGACGACCAGCGCGCGCTCCGGCGCAAGTTTGTCAATGCATCCCCAGAAGAACGACGTGGCATGCTGCAAAACCTTGCGCCTGGACGCGCTATCCAGAGCGAACTGTGGGAAGGCAAGATCTACCGCGCGCTGTACAGCAACAGGCAGCTCGAGGAAGTGCTGACCGACTTCTGGTTTAACCACTTCAACGTCGACATGAACAAGGGTGCCGTTCGGTTCCTGGTCACAACCTACGAGAGGGATGCGATTCGTCCTCATGTGCTGGGGAAGTTCCGCGACCTGTTGGGGGCCACCGCTCAGCATCCTGCCATGCTCTTCTATCTCGATAATGCGCAGTCTGTGTCGCCGGATTCGATGGCGGGCCGCCGATCGGCAATGACGCAGCGCAAGCGGGGGCTCAATGAGAACTATGCTCGCGAGCTGATGGAGCTACATACACTCGGTGTCGATGGCGGGTACACACAGGAGGACATCATCAACGTGGCCCGCTGCTTCACCGGTTGGACGATCGATCAGCCACGGCTTGGCGGACAGTTCGTGTTCAACCCGCGCATGCACGACCCGGGCGAGAAGAAGGTGCTCGGCGTGAAGATTCCGGCCGGCGGCGGTATGGAGGACGGCGAAAAGGTTCTCGACATTGTGGCTCGCCACCCCTCCACCGCTCGTTTCATCTCGACCAAGCTGGCACAGCGCTTCGTGTCGGACCAGCCACCCGCATCGTTGGTCTCGGCGATGGCTGCAACCTTCCAGAAGACCGACGGCGACATCAGGGCTGTGCTGAAGACCATGTTCAAGTCGAAGGAATTCTGGGCCGAGCAGAATTACAAGGCGAAGATCAAATCGCCGCTCGAGATGGTGGTCAGCGCCGTTCGGGCAACAGACGCCGAGGTGACGTTCGCGGCGCCGCTGGCTCAGCAGATCGCGACCTTGGGCCAACCTCTCTATCAAAAGCAGGAGCCTACTGGTTACAAGACCACCGGAGCGGAATGGGTGAACTCGGCTGCCCTGCTCGGAAGGATGAACTTTGCCCTCGCGCTGACCGGAAACAAGCTGCCGGGCGTGCGAGTGAATCCGGATCGCCTGGATGGGGACGCGAGAAGTATCGCGCGCGAACTGCTGTTTGCGGAGCCCACGGCGCAGACGCAGCAGGCGATCGAGAAGGGCTTGGCAGAGAAGAAGGATGCCGCGATGCTGGCGGCACTGGTGATTGGCGCTCCTGAGTTTCAGAGAAGGTAAGAACGATGAACCGTAGATGGTTTTTGAAGAGCTCCGGTTTGGCGATGTTCGGCGTAGGTGCGGCCCCTCTGTGGCTCGCCCGTGCCGCGGCCGCAACCGGTGAGGGCGGTCAGAAGAAGGTGCTGGTCGCGATCTTTCAACGCGGCGCGGTGGACGGCTTGAACATGGTGGTGCCCTATGGCGATCCGAACTATTACGGTTTGAGGCCGGGCATTGGTGTGCCACAGAACTCGGTGGTCGATCTAGACGGTTTCTTTGGATTGCATCCTGCGTTGACTCCTCTGAAGCCGATCTACGATGAGAAGCAGCTCGCGATCGTGGAGGCTGTGGGCTCCCCTGATCCGACCCGCTCGCATTTCGATGCTCAGGACTATATGGAGTCGGGCACGCCGGGACGCAAGAGCACCGAAGACGGGTGGCTAAATCGGGCTCTTGGCCAGACTCCAGGGGGCGGCTCGCCGGTACGCGCAGTCAGCATGGGTACGAATCTGCCGCGTAGTCTGCGTGGACCGAATCCGGCAGTGGCCATCGCGGACCTTCGCACCTTTCAGATCCGCGAGTCGGGCCCGGCAACCACGTTTGAGGCCATGTACGACAGCACGGTCGACAAGGTGCTGCATGGGACGGGTAAAGACACCTTTGATGCGGTCCGGATCATGCAGTCGTTCCAGAACAACCCGTACGTGCCGGCGCCTGGCGTACGGTATCCGGGCGGCAGGCTCGCGCAAAGCCTCCAGCAGATCGCACGACTGATCAAGGCCAACGTCGGCCTGGAGGTGGCGTTCGCGGATATGGGCGGCTGGGACACGCACGTGAACCAAGTCGGCTTCCAACCGATGCAAGGCCGGTTGCCGAACCTGTTGTCCGAGTTCGGAACAGCTTTGGGCGCCTTCTATCAGGACCTGGGCGATCGAGTGGAAGACGTGGTGGTCGTGACCATGTCGGAGTTCGGACGCACGGCTCGTGAGAACGGGAACCGGGGAACGGATCACGGGCACGCGAACGTGATGCTGGTGATGGGGGGCCCCGTCAAGGGCGGGAAAGTCTACGGCGATTGGCCCGGACTGGCGCAAGAACAACTGTATGAGGGCAGAGACTTAGCTCTTACGACGGATTTCCGGGATGTGCTTGGTGAGCTGGTGACAGGCCACCTGCACTCGACCGAGTTGAAAAGGGTCTTCCCGGGTTATCAGCCCGGAAAGAGCCGCCGGATCCTAGGCTAGTTTGAAATGGTTTGAAGGATCGCTTACGGGACTTCGTAAAGAATCCGAAAATTTCTTGTTCCAGAATTCGCAAAATTGGGTATAGTTTTTGTGTCGGCGCTCTTCCTCCGAGGCGCTGACCCCTGGCCGCGGCGGTCTCCGAACCTCGCGGCCATTCCTTTTTTGATGCACACTGAATGCTTATGCTCAGCCGGATAGCTATTGTTTGCTTAGCTCCCCTTTCATTCGTATTTGCCGATACTATAGACGGCCTTGGATTTAAGTGGACCGTACCAGTTGGGTCCGAGTGGTCCATCGAACAGGACCAAGCGCCTACTCTGCACGTCCTGAAGGAGCGGCCACAGAGAGAGCCCCGGCGCCCAATTCAATTCGCCCTGGCCGAGACATCCGACTACCGAAAGCTGACTCTCGAGTGCGAGGTCAAGCGTATCGGGGGCTCGCTGATTCTGGTGTATGCGTACCAGGATCCGACGCACTTCAACTACGCGCATCTTTCGGTAGATACAGGAAAAAAACAGCCTGTGCACAACGGGATCTTCCACGTCTTCGGCGGCGAGCGAGTGCGGATCAGCACGCTTGACGGTCCTGCGGCGCTGCCGTCCGACCAGGAGTGGTATCGCGTCCGCTTGGATTGGGACGGCGATACCGGCCTGGTGACCGTCAAGGTAAACGGTCAGGAGCTGCCGTCGCTACGCGGTGTCGACCTCAGCCTGACACACGGGAAGTTCGGACTTGGGTCATTCTTCGACCGTGCGAAGTTTCGCAACTTGCGCGTGACGGGGAAAACGACTAGCTCAAACGGGCTGTGAGAACCGTTTGGCGTCGAAAGCAACAGCCGTTCTGACGATGTCGCGGATGTCGGTGTACTTCGGCTTCCAATGAAGCTTGTCCTGAAGCTTGTTCGAGTTTGCGACCAGCGATGCGGGGTCGCCCTCACGCCGCGGGCCAATGGTGTACGGGACCTTCTGGCCCGTAACCTCCTCGACCGCTTGCACCACCTCGCGCACGGAGCGGCCTTCCCCGGTGCCAACGTTGAACTGGTCGGACCCGCCTCCTGCAACCAAATGGTCGACGGCGGCGATGTGAGCTTCCGCCAGATCGCTCACGTGGATGTAGTCACGGATGCACGTACCGTCGGGCGTCGGGTAATCGTCGCCGAACAGTGTGACTGGCTTACCTGTGCGGACGGCGCGTAGGATGAGCGGGATGAGATGCGTCTCGGGATCATGCTCCTCACCCAGCCCTGAGTCGGGCTCGGCACCGCAGGCATTGAAGTAGCGGAGCGACACGCTGCGCAAGCCCCGATACTCGTCGAGCCAGCGCAGCATGCGCTCCACGATCACTTTCGAATCTCCGTAGGGATTGACTGGCTGGATCGGGGCGTCTTCGGGAATCGGCACGGTCTGAGGATTGCCGTAGACGGCAGCCGTCGACGAGAAAACCAGGCGCTTGACGTCGGCGGCGAGCATGGCCTGGAAAAGCGACATTGTGCCCCCGACGTTGTTGGAGAAGTACATCTCAGGTTTCTGCGTCGATTCACCGACGGCGATGTAAGCGGCGAAGTGGATGACCGCGTCGAACTTGCCGCCTTGGAGCACGCGTGTGAGAGCTTCCGTGTCGTTGAGGTTGATCTTATGAAAGTGCTTTCCCTCCACGTTGTGGGCGTGTCCACGCGAAAGGTCATCGACAACGGTAACTTCGTAGCCTCGCTTCAAGAGGAAGTGGACTGTGTGAGAACCGATGTATCCTGCACCGCCTGTTACCAGTACGTTTGTCATATTTTGGGGATCTCTCTTTAGAGCCTACTCGGCCCTCCTTCGTTTCGGAGCGGATGTCACCTCGCGCCGCCGGTAAATGACGGAGCCAGTGGTTCGATCCACCTCGACATAGTCGTTGAGCCAGGACGCGAGGTCAGGGAAATTCGTGATCGCAAGAGCCGGATTGTAGGGGCCGAGGCCGTCCACGATCCAGGTGGGTTTCGTGGACACGAGCTTGCGACGGTTCTCGCGAGCCCAGTCAGGAGCCGTCGGCCGGGAGTCCACGAGATGGCGGTCGGCAAGAACTCCAGTGACCGGTTGACTGTCCAGGAACGGAGTGCCCGCGGGCAGTTTCGAGAAGACGTAAACGTCCGGTCGATAGCCCCATGTAAAGAGCGTGTCACCGGGCTGCTGTGCGAGGAGGTTTGCTGCATGTCTGCTGTCCTCCATCATCGCGGTGTCGCTCCAGGCCTGTTCCGGTACGCCGAACGAGCCCGCGATCAGAGTGGCGTAGCGCGGTCCGAATCTCAACAGCGGGATCAGAAGAAGACCCAAAGCCGCAACTCGAGCCCCCTTCGGCATCAACATGAGGCCGCGAGCGCCCATCAGCGCTGCCACCGGCAAAAGCTGGAAATAGTAGCGCGGAAAGAAGCGCAGCCCTCCGGCCACTGCGGCTACAGAGATCACGAACCAGAGAAGGAATCGGCGATCGAACTCACGTCGCAGGAACCAGGCGGCTCCGATGATGAGAGTGAGATGGAATCCGAGCCAGCCTGCGGAACGCCTTACGGCCGTGACAATGGGTTCGGGCAACGGATCGCGGGCGTAGAGTAACCCCCATCGCCAGACCTGGTCGAGGTACGCGTGGAGAGCGCCGTAGATCGAGAGAACGCCTGCGAAGGCCAGGCTCACTGCAGCAAAGCTCACGAGCACACGCGGCCAGTTCGAGCCGGCAAATACCAGCGCCGAGGCGAGTACGAACAGCCCTTTCGTGTTCATCAGCAATGCGATTGCGGCAACGGCTCCGGCCAGCAAAGGACGCTTCGACCAGGCGAGGTAGACGGCTGCAAGGTGCGGCAAGACCATCAACGCATCGGGTGCCAGGGCGATGACTGTCGCGGGTTGATCGAACGTCAGAAAGAAAGCGACGAAGCTGAAGGCGAGCAATGCTTCCCGCTCGCTCCAAAGCTTCCGAGCGAAGGCGAAGGCGATGGAGGATGTCCCCAGCACATAGGCCGCGCTCACGATGCGTAGAACGAAAGGCGGCGGTGCAATGGTGTAGAACAGCGCGTAGAGCGGTGGCTTGTCGAACCAGATGTCGCGGTAGAGCGCCTTACCTCGAACCAACTCTGCGGCGGCAGCGAGGCCGTAAGCTTCTTCGATCCAGATGAGATGCCAATGGGCAAGCCGAGTCAGAATGACGACCGCGGACACCAATATCAATACGGCCCGCGCGCCGCGAGTCACCTTATGACTATACTCAACGCTTGTTGACCTTCGTTACGGACGCCGCGCATGCAGGCAGACGGCTCGACCACTATTTGCAGGAGCAGTTGCCGGAGTACAGCAGGTCGCGGTTGCAGGACTGGATCAGGAAGGGTCGAGTTCGGGTCGATGGTCGCGAGAGCAAGGCGTCGCTCGTGCTGCGAGGCGGCGAGTCGATCATCGTGGAGCCTGCCGAGTTGCCCTCGTTGAATGCGAAACCCGAGAACATCCCGCTCGACATCTTGTACCTCGACGACGACGTGATCGCCGTGAACAAACCTGCGGGGATGACCGTTCACGCGGGTGCCGGCACTCATTCGGCAACTCTCGTGAATGCGCTGTTGCATCGGTTCCAGCAACTTTCCACCGTGAGCGGCGAGGATCGCCCGGGGATCGTGCATCGCATTGATAAAGAGACTAGTGGCGTCTTGCTGGTTGCTCGAACGGATCGCGCACATCGGGCGCTTGCCGGGCAGTTTGCTTCGCGGCAGGTCACAAAGGTCTATCTTGCCCTGGTGCACGGGCACGTGGCGGCGGACTCCGGGCGTATCACAACACCAATCACGCGCGACCCCGTCCGCCGTACACGCATGACTACGAAGCTCGGGCGAGGTCGCGAGGCGTACACAGAGTACAAGGTGTTGCGGAGGTTCGAGAAGTTTACGTTACTCGAAGTGCGGATCGGAACGGGACGAACGCATCAGATTCGCGTCCATCTTTCGAGTATTCGGCATGCGGTTGCAGGCGATCGGCTGTACGGTGCGCCTTCCTCGAAGTACGGGCGGTTCTTTCTGCATGCGTCTCGAATCACGTTCCGGAGCCCCTCGACAAGTGAGTCGATTACAGTAGAGGCGCCACTTCCAGCCGAACTCCAGCAGTGGCTTCGCGAATTATAATTTAATGTAGTTCCGTCATGAAGAAGTTCTTGTTCCTTTCATCGGCTGCCGCGCTCGTTGCTTTGGCGCAGAGCCTGCCCGAGGCTGCGCAGAAACCTGCTTCGGCTGGATCGCAGCCGACCGACCAGGCAAGAAATCAGATCACGTTGGAGGTGAACCGCGTCAACATGCAGTTCACCGTATCCGACAAGAAGGGCCGCTTCGTGACTGACCTGACCAGGGACGACATCCAGGTCTTTGAGCACAAGAAAGCGCAAGAGCTGGTTGAGTTCACCGCAGAGGCGAATCTCCCGTTGCGGCTGGCCATCCTGATCGACACCAGCAACAGCATTCGAGATCGCTTCCGATTCCAGCAGGAAGCAGCCATTGAGTTCATCAACAGCGTGATGCGCCCACAGGATCGAGCCGTTGTGGTGAGCTTCGACACGGGCCCTGAGCTGGTGGCCGATTTGACATCGAACACTGAGGTTCTCGCCAAGTCGATCCGTAACCTTCGCCCCGGCGGCGGAACTTCGCTCTACGATGCAATCTTTTTTGCCTGCCGGGACAAGCTGATGCAGGATCAGCCGATGTACAAATATCGGCGGGCCATGATCATCATCAGCGATGGCGACGACAATCAGAGCCGCTACACTCGCGACCAGGCGCTCGAGATGGCGCAGAAGGCGGACGCGGCCGTTTATGCGATCTCAACGAACATCTCGCGGATCTCGAGTGACGGCGACAAGGTGTTGAAGTACATGACGAGCGAAACGGGTGGCGTCACGTTTTTCCCTTTCAAGGTCGAAGACCTGGCCCAGTCTTTCGAAAACATCGCCAATGAGCTGCGCCATCAATACAACATTCTTTACCGTCCGGATCCGGTAAGGAACGATGGTTTGTACCATCCGGTTGAAATCCGCGTGAAGAACCGCAAGGACCTCATCGTGCGGGCCCGGAAGGGCTACTACGCGCCTCGAAGTTAGCTGGCGAAGAATCGGCGAACAAGTTATAATCGAAGCTCTCCCCCAGAGCGAACCTAAGGACATCCATGGACGAAAAAGAACGCGCGAGAAACCTTACCGCCACCCTTGGCCAGATCGAAAAGCAGTTTGGGAAGGGCTCGATCCTCCGTTTGGGCCAAAGGGAAGCGGTCGCGCAGATCAGCACGATCTCGTCTGGCTCGATCTCGCTCGACTACGCGCTGGGCGTGGGCGGCCTTCCTCGTGGCCGCATCACCGAGATTTTCGGCCCTGAGTCGTCGGGTAAGACGACCGTTGCCCTTCAGTCGATCGCCGAAGCCCAGCGTAATGGCGGGATGGCGGCATTCGTAGACGTGGAGCACGCACTCGATCCGATCTATGCCCGGAAGCTCGGCGTGGATGTCGACAACCTGCTGGTGTCGCAGCCGGACTACGCGGAACAGGCGCTCGAGATCACGAACGTGCTGATTTCGTCGGGATCGATTGACGTACTTGTGGTTGATTCAGTAGCGGCGCTCGTGCCGAAGGCTGAGCTCGATGGCGAGATGGGGGATTCCTTTGTGGGTGTGCAGGCGCGCCTGATGTCGCAGGCGATGCGAAAGCTCACCGGCAACGTCTCGAAATCGAATTCCTGTTTGGTCTTCATCAACCAGATCCGCGAGAAGATCGGCGTGATGTTCGGCAGCCCTGAAACGACCACGGGTGGACGCGCGCTCAAGTTCTATTCGAGCGTCCGGCTCGACATCCGTCGCATCGCGGCGATCAAAGAGGGCGAGACGGTCATCGGCAATCGCACCAAGGTGAAGGTGGTGAAGAACAAAGTGGCTCCGCCGTTCCGCGAGGCCGAGTTCGACATCATCTACGGGGAAGGTATCTCGCGGGAAGGCGATCTGATCGACCTTGCGGTGGCTCAGAACATCCTGGAGAAGAGCGGCTCTTGGTATAGCTACAAGGGCGAGCGTATCGGACAGGGTCGCGAGAATGCCCGGCAGTTCCTGAAGGAGAACCGCGACATGCGGCAGGCTCTCGATCTCGAACTTCGCTCGGTGCTGGGTCTGAGCGGTGTCCCGCCGGTGCCGAATGGAACTTCCTCGTCTCCTGAGCCGGAGCCTGCGGCGAAAGCCGTTCGACGGTAGATTCTAGCGTGCGGCGTTTGCTGACAGAACCCGCGCCTTCTCGTAGACTGTTCGCTGATACGATTGAAACGTAAGGGCCAGCAGCAATGACGATCACCCTTGAGCTTCCCCCTGACACAGAGGCACGCCTTCGCGAACAGGCAAAAGCGCGAGGGCTGACTCTCGACGCTTTCGTGAAGACCATCATCGCCAATCAAGCCGCCGCCCCGGAAGCGCTGAAGCCGTTTGAGAACTTTCCGCGCGAAGGGCAAAAACTAGAGAAGGCCATCGATGAACTCTTCGACACTGTTCAGGTTCCAGCGGGAGTCGGTGAGGGGGCAATGCGGCGTAAGAACTGGTATCGATGATCGCCGTCGATACCAACGTCCTCATTGGTGGCATCCAGACCTTTGATCCAGCCATTCGCGTAGCGGCTCGCCATGCCATGAAGGTGCTCGCCCGTCAAGGCGTTCCGCTGCTGTGTTTTCCGCAGAACCTCGTCGAGTTCTGGAACGCTTCAACCCGGCCAGCGGGAGCAAATGGCTTAGGCTTCACGCCCGAGCAGGCTGCTCGCTATGTGGATCGGTTTCAGGGCCTTCTGCGGCTTCTGCCCGAAACTCCGGAGATTTTTCCTACCTGGCGCAAGCTTGTCCTTCAGCATCGTGTCTCCGGTGTTCACGTTCACGACGCCCGAATCGCCGCGGCCATGATGGTCCATCAGGTCCCCAGGATTCTCACGTTCGACCTCGACGACTTCAAACGATTCGACCACCTCTCCGTCGTTGACCCTAAGTCACTTCGAAGTGAGGAGTAGCTTGGGCCCATTATGGACCGCGGACGAGAATTTTTGTCCTCGTTATCAGTCACGCGGCGGCGTTCAGTCCAACGCCATGCAAACAGCGCGTCCAGGTCATCAACGATGCGCTGACGCAGGCGATGGAGTGTACCACTCGCCTGATGACCTCGTTGGAAGAAGTCAGCCGACCGTTTGACACATACACCGCCATTATTCTGGCTTCTGCGACTTCTGACTCCTGACTTCCATATCCCGAAGGGATATCAAGGGCGCAGCCTTTGGCTAGCTACAGCTTCTTCACCCGAATCAGGCGTTGAGCGACATCACGAGTCCACGGGTGCGCCGGTCCGAACTGTGCCGAGAGTGCCTCGTGGGACGCTTCGATCATCGGGCGACCCTCATCACATCGCCCGACTGAGCACAGGGCTTCGCCGTAAGCCGCCTCTGCTTTTCGCGCCACAATCGGGCTGAACCCTTTTGTCTGGCTTGCTTTCCAAGCTCTTTCGGCGAAGGGCAGCCCTTCCGCTGCCTTCTTTTGGGCGAGCAAGACATCGCTGAGAGCGCTTCCGGCGGTGACTCTACCGACGAACGTCTCGGGCACCGTCTCAGCGTAT
>DASQVJ010000087.1:0-2639 GCA_035640835.1 Bryobacteraceae bacterium | reverse complement strand
CCAGACGGCTTGCAGCCATCCCGTGGGCCTCATACTGCATTCGGTGCCAGGAGTTCCTCGATCACCGCACTCACAGGAGTGAGGCGATCCGCATTGGGACTGAGGCCCGCATAGGCGAATTTGCGCCAGGAATCGTTGATTGAAGGACAAATATGGCATCGTTCAACGCCTTGAGAGTGGCGTACCTCTCGATGGAGATCGCTCTCAATCCTGCCATGCCGACCTACTCAGGGCGCGGACCTACCGGCAGCCTGAGGTTCGCGGCAACTGCAAGCGACTGACTGCGTGGATTCCCATGAAGATACACAAGCTACTATTCGTGATCATACTCAGCGCGGTTCTGGCTGCTGAGGAGATCCCTTCTCGAATTGCACCGTCCGCGCGCGGGTTGAATGAAGCACTGATTGAAGTTGCGGAACATGTCACCCCGGCCGTTGCGATGGTGATCGCGGAAGGATATGAGCAGGTGGCGGGCGATCCGTCCGGTGTCATCCCTTTCGGGCTGCGGCGGGCCGGTGGATCAGGGGTCATCGTCAGCTCGAACGGCTACATCGTCACGAACGCGCACGTTGTTGCCGCCGCGAGGCGGATTCAGGTGCAGCTTTCGTCAAACGGAGCCCACGCGGGCCGAAGCATCGTACGACCACCCGGGCGCGTGTTGCCAGCACGGCTGGTTGGTCTCGACGCCGAAACCGATTTGGCCCTGTTGAAGGTCGACGCCGAGGGTTTCCGGTTCTTGGAACTGGCGGACTCCGATATCGTTCGGCAGGGCCAGATGGTGGTCGCAGTGGGCAGTCCCAACGGCCTCGAGAGCTCGATGAGCATGGGTGTCATCAGCGCGGTCGCGCGGCAACTCCGGTCCGACGACCGCGTGATTTATCTCCAGACGGACGCGCCCATCAACCCAGGCAACAGCGGCGGAGCGCTGGTGGATATCGAAGGGCGCCTGGTAGGAATCAACACGTTGATTCTGACGCAGTCGGGCGGCAGCGAAGGTCTCGGATTTGCTGTCCCCAGCAACATCGTCCGCTTCGTTATCGACCAGATGCGCCGGAACGGCTTCGTTTTGAGGGGTGAGATCGGGGTCGAGGCCCAGACGGTAACACCCGGCCTGGCTGCCGCATTGGGGCTGGCACGCGATACGGGCGTGGTTCTGGCGGACGTTCTGCCTGGCGGACCAGCCGACTGGTCCGGTCTGAAGATAGGCGATATCGTCCTGTCACTCAACGGCAAGCTGATGGAAAACGCTCGGCAGTTCCACGTGAACCTGTACCAGCAGGGCGCTTCCAGTACCGTGACTCTGCAGATCCTGCGCGGTGCTGACACTCTCGAAAAGAAAGTGGTCGTGTTTGCGCGCTCGAACAGCCCGGAGCGTTTTGCTTCTCATGTGAACGAGCGCCAGCACCTGGTGCCGCGCCTTTCAATTCTTGCATTGGCGATGGATGCGTCAGTGGCCAACCTTCTGTCTGGACCGCCGCGTCGCTCTTCTGGGATCCTGGTCGCCCGCTTGGCGATGACCACCGATGGTCCAACCGGCGAGTTGCTTCCGGGCGACATAATCTACGAGGTCAACCGCCAGGCCGTATCCAGTTTGTCGGAACTGCGTGCCGTCATGGAAAGGCAGCAGCCCGGAGAGGCCGTAACGCTTCAGGTGGAGCGCGCTGGAAAGATGCGGTATGTCGAGATACGACTGGATTAAGTGGCGGGCGCCATCAATTTTCCTGACTCGCACACATCACTTTAGGGCGAACAACAACATGAAGCACATTACTTCATGAAGCACATTACTTCGATAGCACTCGCGTCCCTGGGGGCAGCCGCCTTCGCGCAGCAGATGCATTTCGACTACGACCGGTCGGCGAACCTCAGCGCTTACAAGATTTACCAATGGGTGGACTACCAGGGAAGTGCAGGTCGGCGACCAGATCCTGGATAACGACATCAAGCGCGCCGTGGATGTGCAACTCGCCGGTAAGCGGTTTGCGGCGGGTCGAGAGTGGCGGTGACCTGATTGTCGGCTATCAGGCAGCGATCTCGGGTCATCGGGTTATTCGACCCGGGGACCAAACAACTCGTGTGGCACGGCTCGGCCTCCAAGACGCTCGATATCAAGAAGGATTCTGACAAAGAACTACCGCAACCTCGAGAAGGCAATGGCGAAGCTGTGCCACCACACGCCGGCAAGAGCTAACTATCGCGTCGATCACGGGGTCTTGTCGAGTCGACGCGCGGCTCGGTCTACTGGAAATGCCGTGCGATACCCAGCTTCCTCATACGGGATTGCAGCGTGGTGCGCCGTAACCCCATCCTTGCGGCAGCGCCCTCCGGTCCCCCGATCACTCCACCGGAGAGGCGCAGTGCCTCGAGAATTCGTTCGCGCTCGGGCGTTTCATCGTTGCGTGCTGCGTCAACGCAATCGGGTACCGCATCAGGAACGGCAATCTGCAGCACCCTGCCGGGACTCAGAATAATCGAACGTTCCACCAGGTGCTGCAACTCGCGGATGTTGCCCGGCCAGTTGTACCTGGTCAGGCCTTCGAGGGCGATCGAAGGAATCTCCTCGATCGCACGGTTCAGCTTTCTTGCGTACCTCTGGGCGAAGAACCGGATCAGCAGCGGAATATCTTCGCGTCGTTCGC
>DASQVJ010000086.1:0-2705 GCA_035640835.1 Bryobacteraceae bacterium | reverse complement strand
AGCGGAAGCGACTCCTCGACGCTCTCGAGCGAACTCTGGGTTTGGAGCAGCTTGTAGTATGCTTTCCGTACCTCCTCGGCAACAGCGGCTCGGCGCTCGGCCAGCTTTGCCGCTTCGAGTTGCTGTTCCAACCGATACGACTTGACCTGTAGACCCAGCCGATACTGCTGAGATAAAGGTTGAACGATCTGGCCGAACGCGACTGCAGCGGGCCTGCGCGGGGTCGTTACTTTGGTTTGTTCACTTGGTATCGGGCCGATCCCTTGGTATGTCCCAAATACGCCGCGGTTGAAGGTAAGCGAGGGCTTGGTGAGCAGCTGCCCGGCGAGTACATCCCACTTTATGGAGGGGAGCCGGCGCGTACGATACGCGGCAAGATCGTCCCCTGCTTTCTCTACGTCCAGCTCTGCTTTGCGCAAAGAAGGGTTGTGCTCAAGCGCATACTGGACCGCCTGATCAACGGTGAGTGTTTCGACTGAAGACGTCGGATTGTGTGCGAGCGCGACCATCCCGAGCGACCCCATTAACAAGGCGCACCGGACAGTTCGAGTGTATCGTTGCCTTTTCTTACTCATTGGAGATACCTGTGATGGAAGTGTCTGGTGCAGCGAGCCCGTGGGTGAGCAGCTTCGCCGCATGGCTAGAGGGGTGCTGGCAGTTTGCCGCCTTGATTTCCTCTCTTGTGAACCGTTTTCGGACCGTCATAACGCATGCTTGCGAGATGCATCTCGCCCACCACTCGCAGACCAACTCAAACTCAGAGACTTACGCGACATCGCGACCAGATAATTTCGGCACTTTCGCCACTTGACGAAGTACGTGCCGACTACGTGCCGAAGCGCCGAGACGTCGCTCCTGGCTCCAGTTGGTCGGTAACGCGCAGTTCCGCGCGGATGCGATTCGCACGTTCCGAACGGGTGACCTCGTTATGATTCCGCGGGCCCAATCCGGTCCCGTGCACGTACACGGAAACCGGCTGCGGACAGTAGTCCGGATGAGGTGTTAGGATCGCCTGCACAACCTCGCGGTGCTCTGTCGGCAGTGAGGCGGGTCCACTCGGCAGAAGCCACGCTGAATAATCCCGGGGGGATGGAACTATTGCAGAAGGACGTCCGAGAGAGCCAAGGCTACATGCCTCGGCCTACGTTGTGTCGAGCTTTAAAGATGATGACGTCACCAGCACTCTTCAGCACTCGACGTGCTCAGTGGCTCTTCGCAATCAAAGACAATCCGCGAAAAACGATCGCGGCCAGCAGGACCACGGCCGGTGCGCATCTTCGACTATCCATTCAGCGACGGCGCTGAAGAAGCCGGAGAGCGGTAAGTTGGCCACCACGATCATTACGCAATCATGAGGCTGCACGCGTACGCAAGAAATCAGCGTAACGCTGCACCTTGCAAATCTGTTCCGCGGAAAATTCTGAATACTGCCTGAACCTACGCCGCAGTGGAAATGCGGAACTCTGAACCGTGCTCACAGCCGCGGGCCGCTGGCAGAGTGAAGAAGAAACGGCTCCCTTCACCCGGTGTGCTTTCAACCCAGGCCCGGCCGCCATGCAGTTCCACGATTCGTTTCGTGATCGCCAATCCCAATCCCGCTCCATCTTTCACGGTGTTACTGGAGGGTGCGAGTTGAAGAAACTCCTCGAATATGATCGTGTGCTGCTCTGCCGGTATACCGATGCCCGTGTCCCTTACGCAAAAGCGGATCTCGTCCTCAGCCGGTTCGGCGCTTACGTGCACGCGCCCGCCATTCGGCGTGAATTTAACGGCATTGCCGACCAGGTTATAGAGAATCTGTTTGAAACGAATGCGATCAGCGTACGCGACGACCATTCGCGGCACGCCATTACTCACTTCGATATCTTTTCCTTTGGCCAGGGGACTGCTCACCGCCAGGACCTCTGAGATGAGGTCCGCTGCCACAAACTCCTCATTGCGCAAATCGATTCGGCCCACTTCAATTTTCGAGACATCAAGGACGTCGTTCACGAGCGCGAGCAAGTGATGCGCGCCTCGGCCGAGGTGCCCGACATAGTCGGCGTAGGTGTCTCCGAGTGGTCCCTCACTTTCCTCTGCCATCAGATCCGCAAAGCCGACGATGGAATGGAGGACGGTACGGATCTCGTGGGTCGTTCGCGCCAGAAGTTCACTATTCGTGCGAGTTGCTCGGGCGAGTTCCTCGTTCTGTTTCACTAATTCCCTGTTCGCGTCAGCAATCTGAGCGGTCCGTTCGAGGACGCGTTTTTCGACTTCTTCATTGATGCGCCGAAACCGCAGCTCAGCCATCCTTCGCCGCTTCATCAAAGCCTCCGGGTTCCACAGCCGCATGCGCCTTTCGGAGTTCCCGCTCTGCCTTCTTGTGTCTCTTTCCCTGTGATCGGACAGATAACCACCGCGAGGCCGGTAGTTCGGTCTGCGGGTTCGCAAACAGCACGTCGCCGAGTTCATGCTTCCACGGGGGTTGATCTGCTGGGAGTGAGTAATCTTGCGTCGAATATCGAGACCTCGCAAGTCGTAATCATCAGTGACGACGCAGGTAAAGTCGAAGGCTCTGTTAGGTATCGGGGAGGACTGCGCCTGAGTGATGTCGAAAAGACCGCGCGGTTCGATCGATACGCCCAATGCTGATCCTTGCGCCTGAGAGACGACTCCATCCAGAGAGTTGCATGAGCCCCAGTCGACAGGATCGCTATCCCGCGTCT
>DASQVJ010000085.1:0-8469 GCA_035640835.1 Bryobacteraceae bacterium | reverse complement strand
TTCGCGAATTACACTGGCACACTGCCGATGAATGGGCCATCATGCTGGACGGAAAGGCTCGCGTTACAGTTATGAATCCTGACGGCACCATGTTCGTCGACGACGTGGACAAGGGCGATCTGTGGCTATTTCCGGCAGGCTTTCCGCATTCCATTCAGGGACTCGGAACGAATGGTTGCGAGTTCCTGCTGGTTTTCGATCAAGGTGACTTTACCGAGGACGGAACCTTCCTGCTCTCCGAGTTTGTTGCCCACACGCCCCCCGAAGTCTTAGAGAAAAATTTTGGCCTCGACAAGAACGCGATCGCAAGGCTACCAAAGGACCAGCTCTACATTTTCCCCGCAAAAGCTCCTGGATCTCTCGCTCAGGATAAAGCAGCGATTGGAGGACGGAGCGTGGAATCTCCTTTCCAGTACACGTTCAAGATGTCGACAATGCAGCCCACAAAGAAAACAGCGGGAGGTGAAGTTAAGATTGTTGACTCGAGAAATTTCCCTGTGGCGAAGACTATAGCTGCCGCGCTTGTTACTCTCAAGCCGGGGGCCATCCGTGAATTGCACTGGCATCCCAATGCAACCGAGTGGCAGTTCTGGCTCGCCGGTAAAGGACGCATGACGATTGTCACGAACGGCGGAAACGCACGCACGATGGATTTCAACGCCAATGATGTCGGCTTCGTTCCCAGGGTGGCGGGTCATTACATCGAAAACACCGGGAAGACCGATGTGATGTTTTTGGAAATGTTCAAGGCCGATCGATTCTTGGATGTCTCTTTGAACCAATGGATGAGGCGCGTTCCTCCGGAAGCGGTTGCTGCGCACCTGAACCTTCCGCCGGAAATGATCGCAAAAATCCCTTCGGAAAAGGAACTGGTCATCGCAGGATAGGGGATCCTGAAGGATTGACGGGCGTTCGGCCAATTGGTATGGAACTGATTGTCTTCAGCCGGCGAACTCACACCCATGCTGGTCGTCCTTTCGCCTGCGCCTGCCCACGCCCGTCAAGACCACCTGAAGCACACGAACAGCACAGAGTTATCGCTTAATGAAGTGGAAAAGACGCACTCGCGTCTTCGCCCGCGTGCATACGTCGCAGCTCGCGATAGTGTTGAAGTCGACGCGAAATGCCGCCTCCGACATGTATGTGATCGAAGATTCGACACCAACTCACGGGTTGCGGCTTTCTTCGACATTGCAAGCTCCTAGAGCCGCCAGCCCTAGCCTTTATGAGATTGCCGAAACGCAGGGAACTTTTTCACTGCAAAGCAGGCGCGGGAGGCGGGATACGATGAGGCGAAGCACGCTTACCACGTTCGGGCTGGGAACTGGAGTCGAGAGCGCCGTGGGATCTACCGGCTGCGTAGCTTCCCGTCACTGGAACGACCCGACCTCATCCTCTGGTTCCTTTGGTCCCGCGACCGATCTGCAGTTCCACAAGGCGTATTCAGCCATCAAACGGCGCTCGCGCTGTATGACCTCTCCGACCTCAATCCGGCTAGAATTCACATGACGGTTCCGAGAGGCTTTAGCCGCAATGCGCCGGTTCCTCGGGCCTGATTCTCCACAATGCTGACCTCGACAGATCAGATTCGGAAGACATCCTGGGAGTGCGCGCGACAAGACCACCTCGGACGATCGCAGATTTGATCGGGGAAGGGAAGACCGACCGGACCACCTTCGATTGCCCACTATGCTGGCATGATCGTGAAAGGCGACGTCGCCTTGCGTGACCTATCCCTGGGAGGAACCTGGATCGGGTTCGTACAGCGGCCCATCATAGCTTCGGGTCTCGAAGTCGAGCCATACCAGCGATATTATTCAGAGGGTAGGCCAGGTGGCGACCAATTTGAAACGTCTTGAAACGTCGGCTGCAGCAGATCAGCACATGCCCTGGTGGGTCACTGATACGGACCGACGCGTAGACCGCGGCGTTCGCCCTGATCGAGCACAAGGAGCACACGAACATGAAGCCAAAGAACACGATCTGCCTCTGGTTCGACAAGGACGCCCATGACGCGGCGCGCTTTTACGCCGCCACCTTTCCGGATACTAAAGTAACCGCCGTTCACTATGCGCCCGGTGACTATCCAAGCGGCAAGGAGGGCGATGTGCTGACGGTGGAGTTCACCGTTCTGGGCATTCCCTGTCTCGGTCTCAACGGCGGCCCGGAGTTCAGGCACAGCGAGGCCTTTTCTTTCCAGATCGCGACGGAGAATCAGGAAGAGACCGACCGTTACTGGAACGCGATTGTCAGCAATGGCGGCCAGGAAAGCGCGTGCGGCTGGTGCAAGGACCGCTGGGGCCTCTCTTGGCAGATTACGCCGCGCGCGCTAACCGAAGCGGTCGCGGCTGGTGGCGATGAGGCAAAGCGTGCCTTCGAGGCGATGATGACGATGAAGAAGATCGACATCGCCGCCATCGAGGCAGCGCGGCGAGGTTGACGTGAACACTCCGAGACGTGCTTATAGTCCGGGATCACGGGCAAGGCAAGCGCACGGGTTCCGGATTCGTGAACGATGGGGGGCTCGCCTGGAAGCCGAGCTATCGGTAGTCCCCCTTCAACGAGTAGTGGTCGTCATACGATAGAGCACGCATGAATCGGCGTAATTTTGTTACCTTGCTGCCGTGCGCCGCAACGGCTTTCGCGGTACCGGCGACTATCCGAGAAGACGATCCGGCAAATACGAAAATCTGCCATCGCATCAATGCGCGCCAGATTTCGGATGAGGATCTGCTCTTTCTGAAGCAGATTGGGATGCGATACGGCCGCTTGGAGTTTGGTACCGCCGATACGCCGTTCGAATACCTGAAAGCAACGAAGGAAAGATTCGCCAGGTACGACATCCGGATTTTATCGGGTGTGCATTATTCATACCGATCGTTAAAAGTGCAGCTTGGTCAGCCGGGACGAGATAAGGACATCGAGACGTATCAACAGTTCCTGCGCGATTGCGGCAAGCCGGGCATTCCGATTGCTTCATATGACTTTCACCCGGCAAATACCTACACCACCTCCGAGGTAGATCGGCGCGGGTACAGGACCAGAGTATTCGACGTGGAGGATTTTCGGAAACGCGTGGAGAAGCCGGCGTTCGAGCGCGAATACACGGAGGACGAAATATGGGCCAACTACACATACTTCGTCAAAGCTGTACTGCCCGTGGCGGAGGAGGCCGGAGTACGACTCGCGCTGCACCCTGACGACCCGCCTTTGCGCAAAATGAACGGCGTGGCAAAACTGTTCACTCACTATGACGGCTATGCTCGCGCGGAAAAGATCGCAGGCGGCAGCAAGAACTGGGGACTGACCTTCTGCGTTGGCACTTGGTCCGAGGGCGGCGACAAGATGGGGAAGAACGTCTTCGAGATGATCAAGGATTTTGGCGGCAGGAAGAAGATCTTCGAAGTGCACTTCCGAAACGTAAGCTCGCCTTTGCCGCGTTTCGAGGAGACTTTTCCGGATGACGGGTACATGGACATGTACCAGGTGATGAAGGCCCTTCGGCAGGTGAAGTTCGACGGCCCCGCCGAGCCGGACCACGTCCCGGGGTTGGCGGGCGATACCGGCATCCGTCGCGCAGGGACAGCGTACATCATCGCCTACATGAAGGCATTGTTGCGCCGCGCTAACGAAGAAGCCGGATAAGCCGAAGGCGTGCTCTCTCTGTGGGACCTGGGACTACCCCAGGCTTTAAAACCAATCCGGATTTGGAATCAGCATCTTAAAACCGAGCAAGTAGGCTAGCGTATTGAGTTCTCTTCTCGCGTTTCGACCGTTCGTCAGGTTGTGCAAACCAGTACGTCGGCACACGTTTGCGATTTACGAGAGGACAGCCTAAGCGGGAACCCAAGGGCATGGCTCTTTCCGTCGGCCAAGGGGCTCCCTGGGGAGCGCAAAAACTACCTGAATCGCGTTTTGAAAACGGCTGCGATTCGCGCGCGGGTTGGTCTCTTCAAAAGGAAACGCGCAAAGGCGACGAGGTGGAATCTAGCGATGTGAACCTTCAGGTGTTGCGCAGGACATGTGCCACGCTTTCACCAAGGCGGTTCCAGAGTCCTGTCCACCCGCGACTTTAGTGGATCGGCCCGCGGATATATGACTGCCGAGTGGTGGGCACCCGGCCAGATGAAAAAGAATGCTGTCGCCTGGAAAACCGCTGTGGTGCCGTCGAAGCAGCCCACGAGGTTTCTTTCATCGCGGCGACTTCTGTTCTGCCTTCGGAAATCTCCACCGGAGCATCCGCGAAACTGATCGTAAACGGCCGCCCCGCGCTGACCTTCACACTCGGATTGAATCGCGACTTTACCTGGAAGGAGGGCGCTTACCAACTGAAGTATCTGTCAAAGCGCATCGAGTTCCCCTACTTCGGTTCGCACCGTCAGTTTGAGCCGCACGGCAACAGCGGCATTTATCAACTGACTGTGCCGGCGGATGCGGTTGAACCTGGTCAGCCGGTGCTCCTGCAGGTCGAATTTCTATCGTTTCCTCAATGGAACAACGGCTGGTTCATGGTGAAGGAACGCCGCGGACACGCTGAAGCAGTCGATGGAAGTTCCGGAAGGCGAAATCGAGGCGCTGCGCCAGGACATGGCGATCGTCAATCAGCAGACCCGCATGGTGCCAAAAACTTGAACCGAATTCGGTCTGAGCGCCGAGCTGGTCGCGAACAGCGGTGTATAACTCACGGGCAGGCAATCCATGCCGCAGCCTTCTCAGCCATTCCGAACGCGCCTGCGACGCTCTCCCACGCCTTCTGCTGCGCCGGCGATGGCTCGCCGACTACGAATGTGCGGCAAGTGTCGCCATAGTAGAACGCACAGGAAGGAAAGAGGTCGAGAATGTATAAGTCTCCGGACTGAATCTTGTTTCCGGTTGGAGGGCCACCGCCCTGCACGCACCGCAAACCGCATGCGAAATCACCTGCGAACGTGAATGTTTCTGTCGCGTGCTTTGTCGCAGCCTCGAACATCGCGTTATATATGTCGATTTCCGTCAGGCCCGGACGTATCGCGGACCTCGCCGCATCATAAGCAACCGCGCTCAGTGCGAGGCTCCGTCGTATCTCGGCGATCTCATCTTCGTTTTTGCTTTTTCGTAAGGACCGCAGCGCCGGTCCGGCATCAAGCAAATAAGCGGATGCCAGGTGCTGAACGTAGCAAGCAGGCGTATGCGACAACTCGACCGCACACGTCCGACCGCCGTTGCTATCAATCCGGTCGGTCAATAGACGCGCCATGTCCGAGTGAGGATCCGAGATGAGACGTGAAATCGAATAGGTCTCAACAGTGACACACTCGTCTGCTGCTGGCGCCTCCGTCGCCGGGGAGAGGAGCACCGTTCCGCCATCACGTCGAATGACGAGCGCGGCAGGACTCTCTGGCGCCACGAGTGTTCCAGTCAGATAATAGATCGTCCTGGCGTGTCCGGTTAGAAACAGGTCCCAACGGCGAACCTGCATCTCAGTGCGAAGTCGCTCTTGCCGTCGAAGGCAGCCGTCGCGGGTAAGCAGAGTCTCCATAGGTCAGTCGGTAATTCACATTTAGCGCCTACGTTAGCATGCGGCCGAGGATCGACAGCCTGTCCATACGGATGTGTTGCAATGGCGTTCGGCCGGTCTGATACGCGCCATCAAAAGTAACCGATCAACTTTCTCGGGAAAGGAAGCGGCATACGCCATGGCGAGCATGCCGCACCAGGCTGTCCAGCGATCAGCAGCGTGTCCAACTTCAACTCGTTCCGCAGCGCCTCCAGATCTTCGACCATCAGTCGGACCGATATATATTGCCTGCGGTCAGCTTGACAGGACGTGACCGGCCCGTACCGCGCTGCGCCAAAAAAACGTGCTGGTAGCCTGGAGGAAACAGTTCGGCTAGCGCCTTCATAAAACGGCGTCGCGGGTTTTCAGCTTTTCAGACCAAGATCTCGTTTCCAATCCGTGCTTCGTCTACAATCCCGGCAGTGATCTGATTTGCGAGAACCACAGCCATCCTCGACCGTCTTCTTCATCACTCGACAACGATCAACATCCGTGGTGAAAGTTATCGCTTGAAGGATCGTTGTCGTGCGGGCTTATTGCCGCGGCCAGAGGATCAGCAGCCTAGCGCAGAAGAAGCCCCAGCACCCGCTGCTGCCCTGAACGGCCGTACCAAACGCAGTCGATCCTTATGAGTTTTTCAAGGCATCAGCAGATATGGTCCGATATTCCCGGAACGGAACGGCTCAGCACCATCGCTGCTCCGCCCTCATCGTCCGATGAGTCTGCGACCGGCTATTCCTCGGCCAGTTGCACTCCTGCAGAGCTCGCCTCCGCTTCACCAGCCGACGTCATGGTGAAGCCGGCAGCAGGAACTTGTCAACCACCACTCAATCGGGGCTGGGGAATTTTCAACCGGCGAAATGTGGAAATTTCAGCTGGCGTTGACAGTACTCATTGGTAGAGTCCGCTAACGCTGACAAGGTGAGCCATCGGACCTCGTGGCCTGCAGGAATGCAGTGGCGATGATCGTTCTCCGGTGCGGGCGCATGCAATACCGCAGGTATTCCCGGCCCCAGACTATATTGCGCACGTGCTTGAACAAATCGGGCCTTCGACACCCATATAAAGGAACCGCACCAGATCCACGAGAACGCCGACCGTTCAACCCCATGCTGCTTCGGCAAAAGCGGCCATCTACATGTTCTCAGGGCGTTCGAGTTTCTGGACAATACGAGAACGCCTCGCGTGCCTGCCTTAGTTCTGCGGGTTCGTCAACGCCTATCGCGACGAGTTTTGTCTATGCACAACTCGACCTGAAGCAGCAGTTCCTGATTCACCAACCCATCACGTACGCAGTAGACCGGCCACTTGGTAGCTCTTCATCCAGGCTGCATCTTCTCAGGTCCCTATCAATACCGCTTCGAGTATCTTGACCATACGGGATGCCAAATGGCGCAATCAGTTCCTCTGGTCAGACTCAGCCTTGCCTACTATGAAGAGTGGTCGAGCGGCCCGCTCTCGGCGCGGCGAAGAGAGAAACAGGTTCACTTCATCCGTTACCTGGGATAGCGTCAGCGGTCCGTAGCAATTGTCATAAGTGCGCCGAGGTACAAGCATGCTTCCGTCGGCCATCTCGAAATTGAGCCGCCACGTATCCCCCGCTTCATCAATGAAAGCGCGTCGCACCCGCTCCAGACGCTCGCGGCGCGCCAGGCGGCGATCGAATCGTCCCACCTTGTATACCGAAAGATTTCCGGTGACCTTATCCAAAACAACCTGTGTGTATTCCTGCGCCACCGTTCCTAGCGCGAGCAGGGCAGCCAGCACGCAATAGATTGTGAATGGCGCCCAACTCAACCTGCCGGCAAACTTCACGTACTGGTGCGGGCCTGTGCCCGGAATGAGGCCTTCGGAATAGAAAGCCCACAGCAGAATCGTCCCACTCATGCTGAGTGCGATGATCAATGAACGGGCGCCCATCTTTCGGACTATGTCTTCGAGGATCAGTTTGTCCGCTGTCTGAGCAACGATGGTCATACCCTTTCGCGGCCGGTCAGCAAAGGCTCGAGCTCGGTTGTGAGAGCGTCCAAGTCATGTTTGGACGCGATAAGTACTCCAGGTTCCTCCTCGGTCTCCGCGAGATAAATGTCGAACAAAGAGAACCACGACTGAAGATCAGATGCAGTCGCACTCTTCCAGTGACTCATCTCGAAAAAGGGCGTGTAGAACGAGAACATGTTCAAGGAGGCGGGCAACTCCGCCCCGAATGTGAGTTTGGTTTGACGGAACAAGTGCTCAGTTGAGGATGTAAGAAACGCAAAGCAGCCACCACATCCGAGATAAACGTCGAATGGCGATGGCCACTGCATGCCGGGGAAGAAACGCTCGAAATGGCGGTCTCGCACGATTCGGTCAACGGTCTCGACCATTTGCGGAGGTTCGATTTGCCAGCCTTTCTGCGCTTTGGCCAGCAACTCTTCGATCGTCGGCATCGCTTGTGGTCGCCACCCGGGTCGCAGAATCATGCCAGTAGAGATACTCCAGTAGCTGCCATGCTTCGCGAGCAAATCGTTCCAGGACTCGCCAAGCCGCTTGTCGACCCGCACCAAATACTCCGGCGTCAACTTCCAATTTCTGCAGGCCAGTTCGATGAATCGTGCGAGAATCTTCTTCAGCCTCAGGAGGTCCTGCCCGGCCAATTTATTCGTCGCAACAGGAATGTGATAAACGTAGGCCCCAGGAATCTCGAGTGCTTCTACCGCTGTGCCAACAGAATTCGATTGGATCACAAAGACGTCCTGAATCTGGGTAAAACGCTCGGCACTTGTGCCCGATATTGGCTGTACTCGCCCGGCAACGCGCGCAGGAGAAATTTTTCCTCGTCCTCAATTCTCCACCAGACCGCGAGCAGATAGATTCCAAGTCCAGCCAGGCAACCATAAGCATGGAAGATGCATGTCAGTCCGACGAGTTGGATGACGGTTCCAGCGTAC
>DASQVJ010000084.1:0-5676 GCA_035640835.1 Bryobacteraceae bacterium | reverse complement strand
CCCGGCAAACCGTATGAACTGACGATCGACCTGGTGGGAACGAGTAATGTCTTCCTAAAAGGACACCGGGTCCGGGTCGATGTGACCAGCAGCCATTTCCCGCAGTTCGATCGCAATCCGAACACCGGTGCGCAGTTCGGTACCAGCGCCGAGATGCGCAAGGCGCAGCAGAAAATTTATCACACAGCTGCGCAGCCATCGCACGTGTTGTTGCCAGTGATACCGCAGGGCATTTACGGCCAAGGTGGAAGGGTCAGCTCGCGATAGACGGCTCGGACGGAACCGGCGCTAGCCCCACTACTCTTCAGTAAGGATCCTGATGTAAGGGGCATAATCGAGTTGATTTTTGGGGTCAACGCCACGGGGGCGTAGCTTGTAGCTGCTCATCTTGCGTTTGTCGCCTCGGGGCTGACTGCTGCCGCGGCTCGATGCCACTCGCTCTTCTAGGATCTGCCGGTTCTGGTGTGGCTGGAAGGACGCACATCGTCAGGCCTGGCCCTGTCGCCGGCTGGCACCGGGCCGGATTCCGTTCGCGGCAGAGTACGGGGGCTCGGCGTCGACGCTGACCAGCATAGTCGTGAGCAGAAGTGATTACTGGCCGTTCGGGCTGGGGATCAACAGCCTCACGTTGGAATCGAGCTACCGGACCGCCACCGGCAGTGAACCGTCTGGATCGAGCCTCCTGGATCTTGCTTCGAGGCGGGTCGTCGCGCTGGACGGACACTCCGATCATTGTTCAGCAAGACACGGTCCTTCGATGGCATCGTGCGGGCCTTCGCCTGTACTGGCGCTCGCGGTCTCGAGGATCAAGGGTTAAGGTTGGTGCTGGAGGTGGGGGTCGAACCCACATGACCAGTGAAGGTCGCGGGATTTTGAGTCCCGTGCGTCTGCCAGTTCCGCCACTCCAGCTTGAAAGGCAGGTCAAGAGTAGGATAACACTGCGTAACATCGATACGTTCGTGCTACCATGTCGGAGTACTCGCGCATCCACCGGAGAGGTGGCTGAGTGGTCGAAAGCAGCGGTTTGCTAAACCGTCGTAGTGCCTTAAAGCGCTACCGAGGGTTCGAATCCCTCCCTCTCCGCCAGAACCTTTTCGCCCGCCGATGAGCTCTGGGACACCCGAAACCGAAACGCCTCGCCCGCGCGTTGCCTTTCCCATACTCCCGCGGAATCGCTCCAGAAACTGCACGCCACATTCCTGGCACAACCAGCGCCGTCCAGCTGACGTGCCGCAGCTTCCGGGTAATCAAACCTTTATTGCGTAATTTTGACCCTGGCACCACGGGCAGCTTCTGGGCCCGGTATACCGGGCCAGATCGTTATTTCGATCCCCGTCCGCTTGATCTCGCTAATCTCGTACTGGCGTAACCCGAGCAGGTCTTCGTTGTTGATCAAAACATTCTCCGCAAAGTTGTTTTATCAGCTCCCGACCCCCCAAAGTTCCCCGTTTATGATCTAGAGCCCAACTGAAGCATGGCGCTCGCTTTGTACCGACGCCACCGGCGCGAGTGCAAGGCCGGTCATCCCGAACAGTCCTTCTCGACCGAGTTTGACGAGCGCAAACGCGGCTGGAAACGTTGTGAATGCCCTATCGTCGTCTCAGGGACGCTTAACAAAAAATTCGGGCGGCGTAGCAGCGGCAAATGGGAATGGGACGATGCGTGCGACGTCGCGCGGCTTTTTGAAGCCGCTGGATGCTGGGACGGCGTGGTCGATCCGCCGCCGTCACTACCGCCAGCATCACCCTCCCCGACGAGCGGGCGGCTTGACGTTCGGCAATTCCGTTCGACTTGGCCCGTCAGCCCCCAAACCGCCGTCAGGCGCATGGCCATGGCTAAGGCATTCATCGCGTATTGCGTCAGCAATAAATGGATGGCCAGCAATCCGGCCCGAGCGGCGAAGAATCCGAAGGGACGCGAGCTAACGCATAACGAACAGAGGTTCCCATTCACCGATGGAACGTAATTAGGCGCCGCTCTCTGGCCTTCCATGCCATGGACGAGATTGAATTAGGGATTTCGCCAAACGCATCATTGACTGGATAACCTCGAAGGTCATCCCCGGCCTTGGCAGTGAGGATTTGGAACAGCGCTTCAGGCTCTCCGGTGGCCTTCCTAATTTCTACAAAATGAGCCCTTTTGTCGAGGACGAGCACGCGCGGAGTACAATTTCTTTGCAAGCAATCCCAAGCAGGGTGGTTGTGGTATGGTTCACTCTGGCATCAAACGCATTGTTCCGTCGGCTGTGCGTAGGTTCGTACGGAAGCATCTGATCCCAAAGTCGGCTGCGTCTATAAAACATGACAAGTACGACGCTGAACTGAGGTATTGGAAAGATCAACTGGCCGAGATGATGCTCTGGTATCACGGGCAGAAACCCGATTGGTATGGCCTTCCCGCGCCACTCGAAAAACAACGCCAATATGTCTCTGACCTTGAAATCGTCAACGCTGTAATCACAAGCCACGTCCTGCGACCGCTTTACTCACGACGGCTGCGGCTCCCGCTGGATCACTTTGCCCGACAGCGGTTACTTGAAATTGGCAGCGGTCCTCTGGTGCCCATTCTGCAATTCACGGCCTGTGAGCGCCACGCCTTGGATCCTCTTAATGATCTGTACTGCGCCGCCGGCTGGCCTCTTTACGCCTACGACGCTAAGATGTGCAATGCATACGCCGAGAAGATGCCCTACCCTGACGGCTATTTTGACGCGGCTGTATCCGTCAACGCACTCGATCACGTAGACAATTTCCAAGCCGTAGCAGCCGAGATCGAACGGGTTCTAAAACCTGGAGGAAAAATCTATTTCGAGGTGGACTACCATGAACCGACTGTGACCGAGCCCATCAGCTTGAATGACGACATTATCCTGAGAGCGTTCCAGCGCTGTCAGTTGACGAAAGTCGCCGAAGCCGGAAAAGCTGACGTTTACGAGGCAACTGGCACCTACAACCCCAGTGCGACGAATGACGATCGCTTGGTGCTGTGGCATGGCAAAAGGAACAGCAGCTAATAGCGCTTTGTTCTGGCCAGCCAAGCGTACGGCGGGCAATGTACGCTCCCTGGTGGAATGCTGGCCGCGTACATGACTCGGGGTCAGTGGGCTCGAGACGGCGTCGAGCACCAGCTGCTGCACGACGAGGCGCCTTCCGGGAACTTAACTCTAGCGGGTGGTGACGCGTCGCACCAGCAAGCCTCCGGGGTATGCGGTCAATCAACTCCCGTAGCGCCTCCAGTAACCTGTTTAGGTTCTGCGTCGGTTATTTTACGTCTCGATGCAACCGGTCCTGCGACCTATTCGTTTGTGGTCCTCCCGGTTGCTCTCAACCGGATCAGGTAAACGCGCCTGGGAGACTCCCCGAATCACGCGAGCGTCGCGGGCATCCGGCTGAACCGGTGCCAGTCAGGGCCCGGTGACCTTCGAACGACCTTAGCGTTCACGAACGGGCCCAGGACGCGGCCGGGTTACGATCAAGGCATGTCCTGGCCCGATCGCATTGTGATTGACCCGGAAATCCTGGCCGGCAAACCGCTTATCCGCGGCACCCGCCTGGCAGTTGAGTTTATCCTCGACCTCCTCGCGGCCGGACAATCGGAGGCCGACGTCCTCGCGAGCTACCCAGGGCTTTCGCGCGAGGACATCCTTGCGTGCCTCGCGTATGCGAGCCACCTCGCTCACGAGTACAGGGCCTATCCGCTGCCTGTCTGATGCGCCTCCTCGCGGACGAGAATTTCCCTCTGGCGATAATCAAGGCGTTGCGCCGGGCGGGCAATGACGTGGCCTGGGTGCGCCCGCTCCTGGCACAGCCGACCAAGTAGTCCTGGATCTTGCTGAGGCGGATGGCAACGTCGCAACCCACTTGAACAGAGCGGCATAATTTCTCTTTCGGGTCCACCCGGCAATACCGGAGAACATAAGGCCGCTGGTGCTCCGCACCATGCAGGCCGACCAAGAATGGGCCGGGCACGCCAGCGTCATTACTGTGGATCGCGTGCTGATGGTTCGGTTGAGTCGACGAGAGACGCGGTAACTGTACACGTCGGCTGGGTAGGAATTGGGCATCAGCACGACCTCCAGCCGGACCGATTTCCAGCTTACGTGCCGTGAACACGGCCTCCGTAATCGTGTGTAAAACCAGAAACGAAGTGTCGATCGACCGCAACCTCTCCTGCGAAAGGGTGTATGTACTTGCGGAGGCAAGAACACCAAATGAGAAGCACGATCGCAGTACTCGCCATCACGATTCTGATCGGATTGCCCGTATCCGCTCAGCGCACCCGTTCTCAAAGCGGCACTTGGACCAATAGCCGCGGGAACTCGGGTTCGTGGAATAGACAAGCCACGCGGCAGCAGGGCTCGAAGACGGTCAACGCCGCCGCAACCGATTCACAGGGACGCACCGCCACTCACAACCGGTCACTGACGCGAACCGGAGAGAACTCGGCCGATTTCTCCAGATCGAGCACCGGTTTCGGCGGCCGTAGCTCTAACACGACTGGCACGGTCATGCGAACCGAAAATGGGCGAAACGTTTCGGGCTCCTACTCGAACAGGAACGGCAAGTCTGGAGATTTCAACAAGTCGGTCGAGCGTTCGGAAGGGCAGAAAACTGTCAATTCGTCCATGACGAATCAGAACGGTCAGACGGCGACGCGCTCCTCGATCTACACGCGTGACGGCAATACTGTGAACGGAACTACGACGGTCACTGGGCCGAACGGCAAGTCGAAGACACGAACTGGCAGCGCCACCGTCAATCCGTAAACGCTAGGAGCACGCATTCAGCGGCTCATCGCTGGATGCGTGCACTCCCGCCCTTTGCGACCTGCTTCACCTGGTCGAGGGTGGCCATGGTAGTGTCCCCGGGAAAAGTTGTGAGCAGCGCGCCGTGAGCCCAACCTAGTCGAAGCGCTTCCTCAGGGGATTCACCTGTCATCAGGCCATAGAAGAAACCGGCAGCAAATCCGTCTCCCCCTCCCACGCGATCGTACACATCCAACTCGGCCGTCGGCGCCTGATAGGTTTGGCCGTTCAGCCAGGCTACGGCGCTCCAACTATGTCGATTCGTGGAATGTACTTCACGCAGGGTTGTCGCGATGCATTTTACGTTTGGATGTTGCTTTCGTACATGCTCGATCATTCCGAAGAACGCGGAAGGATCGAGCTTCGATTTGGCGGCGACCTCCGGTCCTGCAATGCCGAGACCCTTCTGCAGGTCCTCTTCGTTGCCGACCAGCACATCGACGTTCTCCACGATCTGACGGATGACGCTCACCACTCTTTCAGCGCCACCCCAGATGTTCCACAGCTTCTCGCGATAGTTGAGGTCGAACGAAATCACCGCGCCTGCAGCTTTAGCCGCCTGCATGCCTTCAATGATGACTCCCGACGTTGTCTCCGAGAGTGCTGCGAAGATGCCTCCGCTGTGAAACCATCGAACGCCGCCACTAAAGATCGAGCCCCAATCGAAGTCGCCCGCCTTGAGACGTGCGCCGGCCTCGTTCGATCGGTTGTAGAACACGACGGGAGCACGCACTCCGTAGCCGCGGTCGCTGTAGACGGTAGCCATGTTCGGTCCCGTGACACCGTCATGCTTGAAATGCTTGTAGAAAGACTGCACGCCCATGGCTCGGACTCGCTCCGCGATGAGGTCCCCGATCGGGTAGTCCACCATC
>DASQVJ010000083.1:0-9575 GCA_035640835.1 Bryobacteraceae bacterium | reverse complement strand
TGGCGACGCTGAGCTACCGCGCTCCCTCACGTGGCTCTGGCGAGATTACGACGCCGCGAAGACCGATCAGCAGTTCATCCCCGATCCGGCCGAGAAGGACAAGGAGTACTACCGGGTCCGCATCGCGAATCGCGATTACTTCCGCACCCCCGATCACCCGAAGAGCCCCGCGCCCGACTGGTCGAAGGTTCAGTTCAAACCCGAAGATTTACAGAAGGGAACTGCCGTGTTCGCCGAGCGCGAGCACTTCATGCTTGGTGTCGAATCGCCTTCCGAACCGAAGCTGTTCATCGACGAACAACCAGGCCCTGCGATGAAGCGTGTCGATGGCACGAACACCTGGACGGTCACCGGGACATGGCAGACCGGCCGCACGCACAACGTGCACTACTTGATCGACGGAAAGAAGTTTGGCGGCAAGCAGAGCATCATCGCCTATGGCCCGGACTCCTACGAACAACCGGGAGTCCCGAAGGGCCAGTCCACACCGAAGCTGGTGCATACGAGCAAGATGTATCCCGGCATGAAGTCTGACTACTGGGTCTACACGCCCGCCGGATACGAAGCCTCAAAGCCGGCCGCACTCATGGTCTGGCACGACGGCGAGTATTATTACGACCGCTCAATGGAGAGCCGCGCCCTGAACGTCATCGACAATCTCACGCATCGAAAGCTCATGCCCGTAGCTGTGCATGTGTTTATCGCACCCGGGTTGGTCGGCGAGACAAAGATGCGCAGCGTCCTCTATGATACGGTGGACGACAAGTACGCACGCTTCATTCGTGACGAGCTGCTGCCTGAGGTGTACGCGAAGTACAACGTTCGTCGCGATGCCTACAGCCGCGCACTGCTCGGCGAATCTTCAGGAGGGATCTCTTCCTTCAACATCGCCTGGGAACAACCGGACCAGTTTGCCCGAGCCGTTTGCCGTATCAACAGTTTCACCACAATTCAATGGGACCCCGGCAAGAAGGAAAGCGGCAGCATCTACCCGTTCCGTGTGCGTAAGCAGCCGAAGCGCAACATCCGGATCTGGATGTCTGATGGCGCTTACGATCTCGAGAACACACACGGCAGTTGGCCGATGCAAAACATCCAGATGGCCAACTCGCTCAAGATGCGCGGCTACGACTTCCACTTCAACTGGACAAACGCCACGCACACGAGAGCTCAGGGCCACGCCGAGCTACCCGAGTCTCTGATCTGGATCTGGCGCGACTACGACCCATCGAAAACGGACCAGCAGTTCACGATCGATCCAGCGGAGGAGGCGAAGCCTCTTTTCCGCGTTGCTCTCGAGCCCAGGTGACCTCGAGCGTCTTTCATCAATCTAACGGCCGGCATCAATCTAACGGCCGGAAGAACTCAACCGGTCCAATGGATCGCAACTTGTTCTTCTTCGAGCCGTAGACCACACGAACCCGGTCGCGACGGCGGACAAACTGGCTCACATGCGTAACCCGTGCGTTGATGTTCATTTCCCAATCGACCAGGCAATCCTCTTTCGTGGCCGCGAGTACCGCCACTGAAGACGCAACGACAGCCTGTTCCGTAAGCGCGACGATGTGTCCGCTCAGCACGTTGAAATCCTGCATTCCTGGTTCAAAGGCACCCAGAAACGCCCCCGGCTGGCTATCGCTGAGCGCCGCCGCCAGGGGCTCGAGTCGTCTGAGGCAGTCCTCTCGTTCGTCACCTTGAAGAGTGGTTAGGCACACTATGGAACAAAGTAAAAGGAAACGGCGAGGGATCAACATCCGTTTTCAATATACTGAGAGGAGGTAAGCTTCATGATTCGCCGCACGTTCCTGGCCGCGTCCGTCGGTAGCTTGGTGTGGGCACAGTCGGCCCCGCAAGCTCCTGCTTCCAATCCAACGCCCTCCGCTCCTTCTGGAAGTGGCCCGCAAACACCCATCCGTGTTCAGGTCAACGAAGTCATCGTGGCGGTCACGGTGACCGATGAGAAGGGTCGCTTCGTGTCCGACCTCGACAAAAAGGATTTTCGGGTGCTGGACGGCGGAAAAGAGCAGAGCATCCAGTTCTTTACCCGCGAGCGCAACCAACCCGTCGTCGTCGGGTTCCTGCTTGACCTCAGCAACTCCAGCCGCCTCCATTGGAAGAACTACAAGGACGCGGCCGAAGAACTGATTTACACGCTCATGCCGCCGGATCGGGTGAACGAAAAGCGGTTCTCGGGATATCTCATCTCGTACGCGAACGACGCTGAACTGCAAGCCAATACGACCAACGATCCGGAGAAGCTGGTCGAGAAGATCCGCAAGATGAGGCCCGGGGGAGGCTCCGCGTTTCACGATGCCGTCTGGATGGCATGCACCAGCCGCAACCTGGTGAAAGGTGAGCCGATCGAGCCAAGGCGAATTGTAGTGGTTGTCGGCGACGGTAACGACAATGCAAGTAAGCATTCGCTCGACCAGGTGATCGAGATCGCTCAACGGAATCTGGTTACGGCGTATGGCATCAGCACCACGGCCTATGGCTTCAACAGCGCAGGCGAGAAGAACCTGGTTCGACTTTGCGAGGAAACAGGCGGCCGTGTGGTGTATCCTCTCGAGGGTATTTACAAGGACGTGACCGGCTATCTCGAGAAGCCATCCGACGAGGGCAACTATGCAATCAAGGTCGGCACGGGCGGTTATGCGTCGGCGATCGCGCAAAACCTGTTTCGATCGATTGCTGCGGTCGCGGGTGAAGTGACCACGCAATACATCATCCGCTATACGCCCGATGTCGGGGAGGAAGCCAAGGCCTTCCGAAACATTTCCGTGCAGGTCGGTTTGCCGAACGTAAAAGTTCGCGCTCGAAAAGGCTATTATCCAACCACTCTCTGACGATAAGGATCCTATGGCCCAAAGTGTACAGGCAGTACGGGGGGAGTACGTGCTTGTACAGGCAGCGCTTCCCGCACGTTCTGTAGAAAACGTGGGAGTGCTGTTGCTCGATCCGGTTGGAAACAGGCTCTATTCGGCATTTCGACGCGACTGGGACGAGGTAGCGGACGAGGACGACGCGGAGGTGTTCGAAGTTCTCGCTTCCGATCTCGAAGCCAAGGCGGACCAGATGGGAGCGTTGACACTCATCGAGTGGTTGGAAGATCACTGCTCGAACGCGATCCGCCTTTCAGGACGCGAGAGCGCGCTGGTCGACACCTGGCCGAGGGCACTTGACCGGCTGTACCGCAAACACGTCACACCAAAAGTTCTGCCATTTCGCACGCACCTCCCGCTCTACTCGGCAAGAGCCGCTGCGGGCAGGTTCGGCGAGCACATGGAAGTAGAGCCCGAGGGCTGGCTCGAAGTGCCTCCCCATCTCCGATTGACCGAGGACATGTTCATCGCCCACGTCACGGGTCGATCGATGGAGCCGCGCATTCCCGACGGCAGTCTATGCGTCTTCCGCCACGCAGTAAAGGGAAGTCGCACGGGTAAGCTGTTGCTTGTCGAGAACTACGGAGAAGCCGGCGAGAATCGGTACACCATCAAGCGCTATCGCAGCTTCAAGCGGACCGATGAGGAAGGCTGGCAGCACGAGCGAATCGTGCTCGAGCCGCTCAACCCAGAGTACGAACCTTGGGACCTCGACGAAGACGCCAAGATCAGGGTGATTGGGGAATTCGTCGAGGTCCTGGAAACAAACGAAGACTAATTAGCCACGGATTCACACGAATAGGACTATTGTTTTCAATCCGTGTTTATCAGTGTTCATCCGTGGCCAGTCCCCCTCAAAAATCAATACTCGCCAACACCTCTGACGGCTTCTTCTCAAACGCCCGGCAAATCGCCAGCAACGACTCCATACTCGGCAAATTCGCCCCCCGTTCAATCGAGCTGATCTGCGACACACTCAGCTTCGTCGCACTCGCCAGGTCCTTCAACGACCAATCCCGCTCCACGCGCAAAATCTTGATCTTGTGTCCGAGCCTCTCCCGCAACCGGTCATGCGCCGTCCGCCCGAGCCCATAAGTCTCCACCGCATTGCCCAACGTCTGCCGGAGCTGTGATAACGAAAACGGCTTCGCAAGATAATCGAACACCTTCATCTTGAAGGTCGCGCGCATATCCTCGAACGAGGGATAACCGGTCACGATGATCACGCACACAGCGGGCCAGCGCTGGAAAATCTGCTCCAGCACCCGGTCGCCCCTGAACTCGCCCATCTTCATATCGAGCAGGATGATGTCCGGCACCCTGGTCTCCGCGGCCTTGAACAGATCCTCCGGATGCGCAAACGTGCGTACCGAGTACGTGCCTTCATCGCGCAGAAAGTCCTCGATGTAGTTACGAAAATCCAGATCGTCGTCGAGGACGGCGATTTCGATCAGCTCGGAAGCTGCTGCCTGGTCAACCAAGCTCACGCGGCACTCCTTAGAATCACTTCGAGGCGAGCGCCTCCCCCCGGACGATTCGACGCCATAATCGTCCCGCCATGTTGCTGCACGATGCCCTGAGCCACCGTGAGACCCAGCCCCGTGCCTCGCGAATCCAGTTGGCTGCTGACGAAAGCATCAAAAATCTCCGGAAGAACGTCTGTTGGAATGCCGGGCCCGTTGTCTTCCACCGCGATCCCGATGAACTGCTTCCCCTCACGCATCACACAGCGCGTTTTCACCCAGATTTCCCCTCCGCTCTCCACCGCATTCAACGAGTTCCGTAACAGATTCACAAACACCTGCACCAGACGGTCGGAATTCCCCACCACCGCTTCGTTCTTCGCGCAATTGGTAAACTTCACCTCGGCCGCCTTCGACTCAATCGCCAACAGGCTCCAGCTTTCGTCCACCAGAGGCTTCACCGGCACAGTGCCGACCTCTTCTTTCCGCACCTTCGCGAAGTCCAGCAACCCTTCACTGATCCGCCGGAGTCTCTGCGTCACCCGCAACATTCTCGCGAGCCTCTCTTGCGCATGCGGATCCTTAACCGTCTCCATCAGTTTCTCCACCGATCCATGGAGCACCGCCAATGGCGTGTTCATTTCGTGTGCCACACTCGCGCTCAACATGCCGAGACTCGCCAACCGGTCTTGCGCCTCCAAGTGACCCAGCGCCGTCTCGAGATCGTCTTCCCGCTTGCGGAGTTCCTTGACCGTGTCATTCCGCGACCGCATGATCTGTCCGATTTCATCGCCCGGTATCAGTTCCTCGGCGATCAGTTCCCCTGCACGATCGCCCTTCCGCGTCGCCTCATCGGCATCGAGCATCAACCGCAGCGGCTGATATACATAGCGCGGCATGATGGCCAGCTCGAGCGTCAGCACCGCTAACACGTACACGATGCCCAGCACTGCAAACAGGCTGATCTTCGCGCGTCTCAGCACATCGTCGTAAACCATGTTTGGCAGCGTGATGCGCCGGTATAGATCGGATCCAACTAGCTTCTTATAAAGGTGATCGCTGCCCGTGCCGTGATACACCTGCCCGGGGTGGGCATCGAGCCACGCTTTCACCTCCGGCGTTAAGCCCATCGTCTCCGCCGACCCCTCGCGAAAGTCGTAGCTCGCCATCCCCGGGAGCGTCCGATCCTCTGCAAAGAGTTGCCTGATCAGATTGATTTCGTTCATTCTCGCGATCGAAACTCGCCTCTCAAACGGCGGAATGACCGTAAAGTACACCGCACACGAAATCAGCAGAAAGAAGAGGTTGTGCAGAATGATCAGCTTCGGCCTCACCCTGAGGTTTGCGAAGCGTCGAACCAGCCCCGTCGCAGGGGTGGGATCTGCCTTCACGTTCAGGTCGGCGAACCCCGCCTGCAGCACCTTTGGCGCCGGAGGCAACTTGACCCGAAACGTACGGTTTGACAAGAATTTTTACTCCGATTGCGGAATTTCTCTTGCTATGATAGAAAACGGTATCGGCCTAAAGAACAGGCTTCCGCGACCTATCCTATGGCGCTTGTATTCCCCAAGTCTACCGACAAGTTCGTCCGCCTCGGCGGTGCTGTGCTTGCTCTGCTCGTCCTTTCCGGCGGTGGAGCAGTTGCTTACTTCAGCTATCCGGACGTCCTCAACACCGGCTACACGCCCACGCAACCTGTGCCCTATAGCCACAAACTGCACGTGGGCCAGATCGGCATGGACTGCTATTACTGCCATAACACTGTTTATAAGGCAGCCTGGGCGGCGGTGCCACCAACCGAGACGTGCATGAACTGCCATGTGCGTGTGAAGAACCAGTCGCCGCGTCTCGAGAAGGTTCGCGAAAGCTATGCCACCGGCAAGCCCATCGAGTGGGTGAAGGTCCACGACCTTCCCGACTACGTGTACTTCAACCACCAGGCGCATGTCACCGCGGGCGTGAGCTGCGTTAGCTGCCATGGTCGAATCGACCAGATGATTGAAGTGAAGCAGATGCAGCCCCTCACCATGGGCTGGTGCTTGGAATGCCATCGCAATCCCGCGCCGAACATCCGTCCGCCCGAGCTCGTGACGAAGCTGGACTGGGTCCCAGATCGCGACCCCGCTGAGATTGGCCGTGAGCTGATCAAGGAAAAGGGCATCCATCCGCCCCAGCAGTGCTCTGCCTGCCACCGATAAGAGGACGACAAGAGACCCCAAACGATGAGTGAACTCGTTCAGATAAAGATTTCGAAGGAAACAGGCCAGCAGTACTGGCGAAGCCTGAATCAGCTCACTGGGACCGCCGAGTTTAAAGCGTGGGTCGATCGCGAGTTCGGCGCGGATGCCGACGCGACCTTCGACGGCACCTCTCGTCGCAACATCCTGAAGCTGATGGCGGCTTCGTTCGGCTTAGCCGGAGTCACCGCCTGCCGCCGGCCCGTCGAGCATATTGTTCCCAACGTCAAAGGCGTCGAAGACTACGTACCCGGCCGCAAGTACTTCTATGCGACCGGCATGAAGCTGGGCCAAGCCTCCACAGGCCTGCTTGCCGTAGCCTACGACGGCCGGCCCACCAAGATCGAAGGCAACCCCGAGCATCCCTTCAGCCAGGGTGCCGCGAATGCTTTCCATCAAGCCTCCGTTCTTTCTCTCTACGATCCCGACCGCGTCACCGGACCCATGCAGGGTGGCAACCGCGTCGACCCAAAGAACGCCGAAGGCGCCGTCAACGATTACCTGAACGGCACGTTCGCTGCCGACAAGCTCGGGAACGGTTCGGGTCTGCGCATCCTGAGCGAATCGGTAGCGTCACCCTCGCTGGCATCTCTTCGCACAGCACTGCTTGCCAAATACCCGAACGCCAAGTGGGTCGAGTGGGACGCCATCACGAACACGGACGTGCAAGCCGGAGCGCAACTCGCCTTCGGACAGCCCGTTCGGGCGCATTACGCAATCGAGAAGGCGGACGTCATCGTTTCGCTCGATGACGACTTCCTCGGACTCGACCACGGCACCGTTCTGCCGATGAAGGAGTTCTCGCGTCGCCGCCGCATCACCTCCACGAACGACACGATGAACCGGCTCTACGTCGCCGAAAGCCAGTTCTCGGTCACGGGCTCCGGAGCCGACCATCGCATTCGCGTTCGCTCGAGCGAGATTCGCGAGGTTGCGTCGAGCCTTGCCAAAGCCCTCGGTGTCGGGGGCAATCAGCTCACCGTTGTCGGACAGGAAGGCGATGAGAGGCGTCGCAAGTTCATCGAAGTCGCTGCCAAGGACCTGCAGGCAAGCCGCGGCAAGTCGCTGGTGGTCGCCGGTCCCCGCCAACCCGCCGCAGTTCACGCCCTTGTCCACCTGATCAACCAGTCGCTCGGCAACGTCGGTTCCACCGTCGTTTTCCACCGCAACCCCGACGCTCCCGCACGCACCCAACTCGAAACTCTTAAGGAGCTCTCGGGCGAGCTGGCCGGCGGTTCGGTCACGCACCTCGTGATCCTCGGCGGCAATCCTGTTTACACAGCTCCGGTCGACCTGCAATTGGGGGCGAACATCGCCAAGGCCGCCAACGCGGTATACCTCGGCCTCGAGCACGACGAAACCGCGAAGGTCGCAAAGTTCGTCATCCCCGAGGCTCATTACCTCGAGTCTTGGGGCGACACCACCGCGCCCAATGGCGTCGTCACGATCACGCAGCCGATCATCCAGCCGCTCTACGGTGGAGCCCGCAGCGCTCTCGAGGTCGTAGCGGCAATCGCAGGACATAAGGACCGCCGCGGCTACGACATCGTTCGCAACTTCTGGACCGCCAAGCTCGGCGGAGCCAACGACGCCTCGAACAAGGTTTGGCGTAAGGCTCTTCACGACGGCGTCGTTCCAAACACGGAATGGCCGGTTGCTCAGGTCTCCGCAGATGCGGCACGCATCAACGCTGCGCTCCAAGGATCCGCCTCGCGCGGTGGCTACGAAGTTGTCTTTGTCCCGAGCTGGCACAGCTACGATGGCCGTTTCGCAAATAACGGCTGGATGCAGGAAGTGCCGGATCCCATGACGAAGCTGAGCTGGGATAACGCGGCTTTGATGAGCATCGCCACTGCCAAGAAGTTGGGCGTTTGGCAAGGCGACATGATCGTGATCGAGCGCGGCGGCAACTCGCTCGAGATTCCGGCCTTCATCATGCCCGGTCAGGCGGATGATTCCATCACCGTCGCGCTTGGTTACGGACGCTCGGAAGTCGGGCGAGTCGGTAAGGGCACCGGATTCAACGCCTATCGAGTCCGGACCTCCGATGCCCTCGGGTTTGCGACTGGCGTCAACGTACGCAAGGGCACGGGCACCTATCACCTGGTCACCACCCAGGATCACTATCCCGTCATTGACGACCTCGGCAAGAACGAGGCCGAGCGCCGCGCCGGCGTCTTCATCCGCGAAACAACTCTCGAGAAGTTTAAGCAGGAGCCCGACTTCGTCAAGCATTACGACGAGCATCCTCCTCTGGTCGGCGTATACGAACCGCCGGTCAACTACGACCATGGCTATCAGTGGGGCATGGCGATCGACCTGAACTCCTGCGTTGGATGCAATGCCTGCACCGTCGCCTGCCAGGCGGAAAACAACATTCCCGTGGTCGGCAAGGAGCAGGTAGCGCGCGGCCGCGAAATGCATTGGATCCGGCTCGATCGTTACTTCAAGGGCTCAGGCGACGAGCCCGAAGTGGTGACTCAACCGGTGCCTTGCATGCAGTGCGAGAACGCTCCTTGCGAGAACGTCTGCCCGGTTGCAGCAACGGTTCACAGCCCTGAAGGCTTGAACGACATGGCGTACAACCGCTGCGTCGGCACCCGATACTGCTCGAACAACTGCCCATACAAGGTCCGCCGCTTTAACTTCCTCGACTGGCACAAGGGAACGCAGGAATCCCAAAAGATGGTTTGGAATCCTGATGTGACCGTCCGCATGCGCGGCGTCATGGAGAAGTGCAACTACTGCGTTCAGCGCATTCAGGAAAAGAAAATCCAGGCTAAGGCGGAAGGTCGTCGCGTCATCCAGGACGGTGAGATCCAGCCGGCTTGCATGCAGACCTGTCCAACCGAAGCAATTGTGTTCGGCAACATGAATGATCCCAATAGCCGAGTGGCCATGCTCAAGAAGCAGCAGCGTAACTACGCAATGCTCGAAGAGCTGAATGTGCGGCCCCGAACCACTTATTTAGCCAAGCTGCGCAACCCGCATCC
>DASQVJ010000082.1:0-4551 GCA_035640835.1 Bryobacteraceae bacterium | reverse complement strand
CTTCGCATTCGCCATTACGTTCTTTTGATACTCGACAAAGTCCGGCTGCATGGCCTGCAGGAAGCAGACAGCCTTTCCGGCAATGATGTGAACCAGCGGGCCGCCTTGCGTACCCGGGAACACGGTCTTATCGATCTCCTTCGCGTACTTATCGCGTGCCAGAATGATGCCCGAACGGGGACCACGCAACGTTTTGTGTGTCGTGCTGGTGACGATGTCTGCATGCTCGCACGGATTCGGATAGAGCCCCGCCGCGATCAGCCCCGAGTAGTGCGCCATGTCCACCAGGAACACCGCTCTCACACTGTCTGCGATCTGTCGGAATTTGGCAAAGTCGATGACCCGCGAGTACGCGCTCGCACCCGCAATGATCATCTTCGGCTTGTGTTCTTCGGCGAGCTTCGCGACCTCGTCATAGTCGATCAGCTCGTCATCTTTCCGAACACCATAAGCCACCACTTTGTAGGTCTTGCCCGAGAAGTTCAGGGGATGTCCATGGGTCAGGTGACCGCCGTGGGCCAGATTCATGCCCAGGATCGTGTCGCCGGGCTGCAGAACGGCGGCATACGCGGCTTGATTCGCCTGCGAGCCTGAGTGCGGCTGCACGTTCGCGTACTCGGCTCCGAACAGCTTCTTCGCGCGCTCGCGAGCCAGGTTCTCCACGATGTCGACGTACTCGCATCCGCCGTAATACCGCTTGCCCGGATAGCCTTCCGCGTACTTGTTCGTGAAGACGCTGGCCGCACATTCCAGCACCGCTTCCGAGGTGAAATTCTCACTGGCAATCAACTCGATGCGAGTATCCTGACGGTGCAGTTCCTTTCGAATCGCGTCGAAGACCTCGGGATCGGACTCGACGAGTGGGCGTGCCATGCGTTCCTGTTCGGTCATACTGCCCATAGGCTACCATGCTACAATTTCCCTTTTCCCACAACGAGTTAATCCCTAATGCGATGGAGCAAACTGTTCATACCCACCCTGCGGGAGAACCCCGCGGAGGCTGAGGTTGTTAGCCACCAGCTTCTTTTAAGAGCCGGTTATATCCGCCAGCTTTCTGCCGGAATTTATAATTACCTTTTCTTAGGGCAACGCGCACTTCGAAAAATCCAAAATATAGTTCGCGAAGAAATGGACGCGATCGGCGCCCAGGAGATGCTCCTGCCAGGCCTCCAGCCCGCCGAGATCTGGCAGGAATCCGGCCGATGGGAAGTAATGGGCGACAACATGTTCCGCTTCAAGGACCGCTGGAAGCGCGACCTCTGTCTCGGCATGACGCACGAGGAAAACATGACCGTGGTCGCCCGCGGCGAGCTGCGCAGCTACAAACAGCTCCCGCAAATCTGGTATCAAATCCAGACCAAATATCGCGACGAGCCTCGACCGAAAAGCGGCCTGCTCCGAGTCCGCCAGTTCCTGATGAAGGACTCCTATTCCTTCGACATGGATGCAGCAGGACTCGACATCGCCTATCAGAAGCACTACGACGCCTACTCCCGTATCTTCGACCGTTGCGGCCTCAAGTACATCGCCGTCGAAGCGCATTCGGGTGCAATGGGTGGCAGCCAGTCGCACGAGTTCATGGTGGCCACCGAAGCCGGTGAGGACTTCGTGGCGACCTCCGAGGCCGACGGCTACGCGGCAAACCTCGAGAAGGCCGTCTCACGTCCGGTTCCTCCCGCTGCCCCCGATCCTGAAGGCGACCTCTCGCCTGAGGAGTTCCACACACCCGGTCGCAAGACCATCGCCGAAGTCGCCGAGTTCACCGGACTCCCCGAGACGTCGCAGATGAAGAGCCTGGTGATGTCGGTCGATGGGAAGCCTGTTCTGGCCCTTCTGCGCGGCGATCACACGCTCAGCGAAACCAAGTTCGAAGCCGTCGTGGGAGGCTCGGACATCCGGCCCGCTCACCCCGAGGAAATCCGCCAATGGTTCGGCGCCGATCCCGGCTCTCTTGGACCCGTCGGGGTCAATAACATGCGCATCCTGGCCGACCTCGCGTTGCGGGGCCGCAAAAACATGATCTCCGGCGCCAACAAGGACGATTACCACCTCCGCAATGTCACACCCGGCGAGGACTTCAAAGCCGAATTCGCCGACCTCCGACAGGTCGCGCCCGGTGACACGACCGAAGCCGGCAACCCTCTCAACATCGTCAAGACCGTCGAGATCGGCCACATCTTTAAACTTGGATACAAGTATTCCCAGTCCATGGGTCTTCGAGTCTTGAACGAATCGGGCCAGGAAATCACTCCGATCATGGGCAGCTACGGCATCGGCATCGAGCGCATCCTCTGCGCCGCCATTGAGCTGTACGCCGACGCCGACGGAATGTCGCTACCCGCCTCCATTGCACCCTTCGCCGTCGTCGTCACACCTACCAACAGCAAAGATCAAGCGATCTCCCAGGCAGCCGCGAGCATCTACGAGCAGCTCCTCGCCGCAGGCGTCGACGCACTGCTCGATGATCGCGACGAAAGAGCGGGGGTGAAATTCAAGGACGCCGACCTGATCGGCTTCCCGTGGCGCATCACTCTCGGCAAGAAAGTTACCGAAGGGAAAGCCGAGATCATCGAACGTCGCACCAAGCAGACGTTCGAGATTCCCATCGATGAGGCCGCGGCTTTCGTTCGCCACCGGATCGCAGCGTCATGACCGACTGGGCCGCAGTACGAGCACAATTCCCTGCCCTGCGTGGCTGGACGTACCTGAACACCGCCACCTACGGCCAGCTCTCGACTGCCTCGGCCAATGCAATCCAGTGCCATCTCGCACACCGCGATGACTTGGCATGCACCGACTTTCTGAAGTGGTTCGACGACGTCGACACCGTGCGCGACAGCATCGGTCAACTGATCGGTGCTACTCGAGCCGACATCGCTTTCCTCACGAACGCCTGCTCGGGTCTCTCTCTGTTGATTGACGGCTTGGAGTGGAAACCCGGCGATCGCATCGTCACGCTCGAGCACGAGTTCCCCAACAACCTCTACATCACCGATCTGATCGAGCGCCGCGGAGCAACCCTCGACATCGTCGAACCCGATGCCTTGCTCTCAGCACTCGAAGGCGCAAGAGCCGTCGTTTGCAGCATGGTGAACTACGTCAGCGGTTATCGTGTGCCCTTAGCCGAGCTCAGCCGCCGTTGCCGCGAACACGGCACTCTGCTTTACATCGACGGCACGCAAGCTCTCGGCGGCCTGACACTGGACCTCCGCACGACGCCGCTCGACATGCTGGTTGTCCATGGGTACAAGTGGTTGCTCTCGCCCAATGGAGCCGCCTTCGCCTACGTCTCACCCGCTTTACGAGAGCACCTGAAGCCAAACATCGTGGGCTGGCGCAGCGACCATGCCTGGCGCGAAGTCGACGCCCTTCACCACGGTGCACCGCGCTACTCAGACGCCGCCGAGAAGTACGAAGGCGGCATGGTGAGCTTCCCCAACATCTTCGCCATGGGCGAATCCGTCCGCCTGATGCTCGACATCGGCCCCGAGGTCATCGAATCACGCGTGCTCTCGCTCGCAGCCTATGCCCGCACCCGCTTCGAAGCACTCGGCTTCCCGGTGCAACACCCCGATTCCCCAATCCTCTCCGTCGCGCTCCCTCCCACGCTCGACCCCTCGCTTGTCAGCCGGAAGCTCATGGAGCAACGAATCGTCGTCTCTGCCCGCCACGGCCACCTCCGCGTGTCCGCGCACCTCTACAACAACGAAGCAGACGTGGACAGCCTAACCTCCGCCCTCGGCAACTTCTGATCCGTGTTCATCCGTGGCCAACTTTCTTGGAGGAGTTTTTGGACAACGAGTTCACACTACGTCGTGACCACTTCAGCTGGAGCCGGCTGCTCCAGCTCCTTCTTGAACTTGCACTCCGGATTCGGACACTGCGCCACCGGCCCCGACTTCAGGTACTTCTCAATCAAGTACGGATTGCTGCAGTTCGGACACGGCTCCGCAATCGGCTTGCCCCAAGCCACGAAGTCGCAATCCGGATATCGGCTGCAGCCGTAGAACGTCTTCCCGCGCTTGCTGCGACGCTCCACCACCTCGCCCTGTGAGCAGTTCGGACAAGCAACACCGATCGTTTTCTGCTTCACGAACTTGCACTTGGGATAATTGCTGCACGCGACGAACTCGCCAAAGCGTCCGAACTTCTGGACCAAATTATTCCCGCAATTCGGACAAGTCTCCTCGAGCTTTACGTCCGACTTCTTCTGCGCGCCGCCCAACTGCTTCGTGGTCTTGCAGTCCGGGTACCCCGAACACGCATAGAACTGCCCGAAGCGACCCTTCTTGAGCACCATCGTGCGACCGCAGTTCTCGCAGTACTCTTCCGCGTCCTGCTCGCTGATACCTTCCTTGTCGATATCCGGCAGATCCACGGTCAGCTCACGCGTATTACTGCACTCCGGATATCCCGTACACGCGATGAAGCTTCCATGGCGACCCCACTTGATCACCATCGGCTTGCCACACTTCTCGCAGATGAGATCGGTGGGCTTCTCCATCCGCTTGATGTCCGTCATGTGCGTTTCCGCCTTTGACAGATCACCTT
>DASQVJ010000081.1:0-5024 GCA_035640835.1 Bryobacteraceae bacterium | reverse complement strand
GAGGGAGAATCGGACGCTCAAGAGGGCGCTCACCGATCCGCGGCTGCTTTCGGGCATCGGAAACGCTTACTCGGACGAGATTCTGCATCGGGCAAGGATGTCGCCAGTGGCATTGACGCATAAGTTGACGGATGAGGAGATCGAGAGGCTGAGGGTGGCGGTTCGGGAAACGATGCTGGAGTGGATCGAGAGGCTGCGGGCGGAGATGGGCAGCGGATTTCCGGAGAAGGTCACGGCGTTTCGCGAGGGCATGGCGGTTCACGGGCGATACAAGCTTCCCTGCCCTGTTTGTGGATCGCCGGTTCAGAGGATCCGCTACGCAGATAACGAGTGCAACTACTGCCCGGTGTGCCAGACGGGTGGCAAGCTGCTGGCGGATCGAAGTCTGTCGCGGCTGATGAAAGGTGATTGGCCGAGGACGCTCGAGGAGCTGGAGCGCAAGCAGGACGCGTTGCGCTCTTGAGCCTCGTCCAGGTATGCCTTACATGATGGCGGTCGGCGGCGCAGGTTCGTCGGGGCGTCCGGGGTTGGCGAGGGGGATCCGGAACATCGCGAAGAGGATAACGGCCATTGCGACGACGCCGAGGATGAGAGGTGGATTCTCGAAGATGGCAGGCAACTTGATCTCGAAGAAGTTGCAAGTGGCCACGATGAGGCCGACCATGGCTTCGCCGGCAATGAGTCCTGAGGCGACCAGGATGCCGATGTTCTCGATGCGGGCCTTCTGCGCCTCATTGAAGTTCTGACGGTCGCGAATGGTGTCGGAGAGCCACTTGACGAGGCCGCCGACGAAGATGGCGAATGTGGTTGCGAAAGGCAGGTACATGCCGACGGCGAAGAGCATGGGGCTCTTCACCTGCACCATGATGAGGGCGATGCCGAGCGCCATGCCGGTAACGACAAGCGGCCAGGGCATGTCGCCGCCGATGATGCCTTGCGCAATCGACGCCATGAGTCCAGCCTGTGGCGCGGAGAGCTGGCGATCGCCGAAGCCGGTGCCTCCAGCGTTGATGTTGCCCTGATGCAGGATCAGGAGCGGGAAGTACATCACGAGGCTCGAGAGGACGACCGCGACAAGCTCGACGAGCTGAATGGTGCGAGGCGTGCCGCCGAGGATGTAGCCGACCTTGAAGTCCTGCAGGAGCTCACCTGCGACGGCAGATGAGACGCAAACGACGGCAGCGACTCCCAGGATCGCGGCGACGCCTGAGGGGCCGGAGATCCCGAGCGCGACCATCAACAACGCAGCGATGATGAGTGTCGAGAGAGTAAGGCCGGAGATCGGGTTGTTGGTGGATCCGATGAAGCCGACCAGGCTGCCGGAGACCGTTGCGAAGAAGAATCCCACCACGAGCATTACAAGCGTCGCGACCAGCCCGGCGAGCACTTGACCAGAGAAGTAGATGTAGACACCGGCCATCGCGACCGTCACGAGGGCGATGCCGGCGAAGACGATCTTCGAACTCATATACTGCTCGGTGCGACCGAGCGTTGCGCTAGGAGCCGCGGCTCGTCCAGTGACTTCGGAGATAGCTCGACCGAGTCCGGCGGCGATGCTCTTGCGCATTCGGAAAAGTGTGTAGGCGGCGCCGACGAGCATGCCGCCAACGGCGATCGGTCGGACGATGAAGCGCCAGACGGCGTTCGCCATGGCTTCCCAACCTGCCTCGCCGGCACCTGCGGGGATGAACTGCTGGAGTCGCGGGCCGAGGAAGTAGATCAGCAGAGGCACCATGAGTCCCCAGGCAAACACGCCGCCTGCGAAGTTGAGAGAAGCGAGGCGGGGTCCGATGATGTAGCCGACGCCGAGGTAGGCGGGGCTGACGGAAGGCGCAGACAGCAGGCTGACACCGCCGGCGTCGACGACATTGGTGGTGCCGGGCGGTCCGACGCGTACGCCTGTGTGGCCGAGCTCGCCGACGGTGATCGGGAAATCCTTATCTGTGGGGAAAAGTCGAAGCTGGCCGAGGAAGTACAGGAAGCCTCCGAAGCCCATGGCGCCAAACAGATACTTCGCAGATTGCGCACCGGCTTGTCCGGCTTTGTGGATCTCGGCGGCGGCCGTGGACTCGGGGAACGGAAGCTCGCGATCCTCGACCATCACGCGGCGCATCAAGGAAACGAAGAGTACTCCGAGCACGCTTCCAGTGAGCATCAGCACGGTGGACTTCCAATAGGCTGTTTGGGGGCTGAAGTCGCCCCAGGCTCGTGAGATGACGAAGGCGGGGAGAGTGAAGATCGCGCCCGCTGCAACCGACTCGCCGATGGACCCGGCGGTGCGAGCGAGATTTTCTTCGAGGATGGAGCCTTTCGTCAAGCGCAAGAGCGCCATGCCGATGACGGCAGCCGGGTAGGTGGCGGCGATGGTGATGCCGGCACGCAGACCGAGGTAGGCATTCGCAAAACCGAGCACCACGCTGAGCACCAGCCCGATCAGTACGGCGGGCGCCGTAAGCTCGGTCATCTTGACGGTGTTGGGTACGTAAGGTCTGTGCTGGGGGGCTTCGTCGGCTATCGGTGGTTTAGAAGTTATGTCGGCCATCGGGTCTACGCGGTTCATGATACAGCAACTTGGCGCATTCCTCGTTGCTGATCATGCGAGTCCTAACGAAAAGATGAAACCGCTACGTGAGCTTTTTGAACGGCGGAATTCGCGTTAAGTTTCTCGCTTAACTAGACGGAGGGGTTTCATGCTTCGTTCCGCGGGGTTGGTATTTCTCCTTCTCTTCCTACAGTCATTGAACGCGGGATCTTCGTCCGATCGAGGTTGTGCGACGACGTGGGTCGAGCAGGACTTCGCCATCTCGGCCGAACGCCATCCTGTGCTGTGGCGGAGTGCGGGCGTCGAAGCACGCCTCGTGGACGATCGGGGAGAGCCTCAGGAGGGTGGCCCATACTTGCGTGTGGTGAACCATGCTGCCCCGGGGTCTGGTCCTGATTTTTACTTTGCGGTCGGCGAGTCGTTTCACACGTTGAAGCCCGGTCAGAGCAAGAAATTGCTCGTGGAGAAGGGCTGGCGTATGGAGCCTTCGATGATGGTCCGGCTCAAGAGTTGTTACTGCAGGCACTAGGGGCGCAGCGAATCGTTCAAAGTTTTTAGCAACTCGACCGGGAACTTTGGTTTGCGGTCGTAAGTCATCAGGCCGTTGATCTCCTGCTCGACATCTGTGAGTTGCGTGTAGCAAATGCCTGCGAAGACGGGTGTGTCGCGGATAGCGGTCCAGAGGCCTTGCAGGCGTGTGGTCGCGGAGTCGCCGCTTGGTTCGATGCCGGCGTATCCCCAGGACTGCTCGGGCACCTTCTGGCCCTCCATCACGTACGAGATGCCACCGAATTCGCTCAGAAATACGGGAGTGCCGTTGTAGTCGTAGCCGGGGATGAGGGCTCGGCGGCCGTTGTTGGGCATGAAAGAGCCGGGCTTGGCCACCACGTCCTTGTATTTGGCGTGCAGCGCGGGGCCTTGGGAGGTGTAGTCGTGGATGCCGAACAGGTCGGTGAAGTTGGTGTGCTCCCAGCCATCGTTGTCGATCACGAGACGCGTGCCATCGAGTGACTTGGTGAGCATGTACATCGATTTCAAGTGGTCCTGCTGGCGGCGGTCGTCGAGTCGCGGGGTTCCCCAGCTCTCGTTGATTGGGATCCATATCACGATGGACGGGTGGTTGTAGTCGCGCTCGACGGCCTCGGTCCACTCGCGCGTAAAGCGCTGCACGTAACCTTCGTCAAAGAAATAGGCGTTGGCCATTTCGCTCGAGACGAGGAGGCCCATGCGATCGGCCCAATACAGGTATCGCGGATCTTCGAGCTTCTGATGCTTGCGCGCACCGTTGAAGCCCATTTCCTTTGTGAGGCGGATGTCGTACTGGATGGCTTCGTCGGTGGGCGGAGTGAGAGTGCTCTCGGGCCAGTAGCCTTGGTCGAGCACCATCTTGAGGTAGAACGGTTGGCCATTAAGCGTGAACCGATTTCCCTGCACACCGACGGAGCGGAAGCCGAAGTACGACTTCACGCGATCGATGGTCTTGTTGCCTTCGCGGAGCTCGAAGGTGACGTCGTACAGTTGCGGGTTCCCGGGGCTCCAGACGCGGTGCTCCGGGATGAGAGCGGCGCCGAACGATCGTGGCCCATCGGCGTTGCTGACGGTGCGAATGACTTGATCGCCGTTGCGCACCTCGGCGACGAACTCGAGGTTGCGCTTGGGTCGTGCGACGAGGGCTTCGAAATGGACGCCGCCGTCGGGCGACGGGGTGGTGCGGACCTTCTCGAGATAGCTATCGCCAGCGGCTTCGAGCCAGACGGGTTGCCAGATGCCGGTGGTACGGGTGTAGAAGATGCCGCGCGATTTGGGCTCCCAGAACTGCTTGCCGCGCGGAATGTAGCGATCGGTGGGCGGGTCCTCCGCGCGCACCACTACGATGTTGTCGGCTTTGAGGAGGGGCGTGACATCGAAGCGGAACGGTGTGTGGCCACCCTCGTGGTCGCCGAGAACTTTGCCATTGAGCCAGACGCGCGCACGATAGTCGACGGCACCGAAGTTGAGCAGGACGCGTTTGCCTTTCCAATCAGCGGGGACGCGGAAGCTACGCCGATACCACACGTAGGGGTGGAATGACGTATCGCCGATGCCGCTCATTTTGCTTTCGAAACAGAACGGCACGGTGATGTTTTTCGGGAATTTGCGCGTCGTGTTTGGCCAGTCAGCGTCGAGGCCTTCGTTCTTGTCGTCGAAGTCGAACTCCCAGGTGCCGTTGAGGGATTGCCATTGCTCCCGTTCGAACTGAGGCTGTGGATACTCGGGACGCGGAATGTTTTGGCCGAGTATCGGGAGGGCGAAAAGAAGAATGGCGGCGATGCTTCGCAGCATGACCGCCATTTTACTGAGGTACACGGGGTTTCCTAGAAGGAGAGACGTAAGGCGAATTGGATGACCCGCGCAGACTCTCCGGTCTGGATGATGTTTTGCGTGCTCGGAGGGGCTACGGTATTGCAGCAGGTCTGGGCGAAGGCGGTGCTGATGAAGCTCG
>DASQVJ010000080.1:0-4437 GCA_035640835.1 Bryobacteraceae bacterium | reverse complement strand
TTCTACTTCTTCCATCAGTTCTTCTATTGGGTGCTTGCCCGCGCCATGCTGGGTCAACCCCTCGACTTCGATCCTCAGCAAACTTTAATGCTCGCTTTACTAAATGCCCTCGTTGGTATTCCGCTTTTTCTGCTTTTGGATAGAATGAAGGAGTAGGGACAATCAGTCCCATTGCTTGTCGCAGGACCCGTTTCAGACTCCCAGTGCGCGCGCCGCTGAAGATAGCACTCGTTATCTTCGCGACGACCCGAAGTTGGCTAGCGGTAAAATCGCCGCTTTCCAGTACATAGCTGTTGCCGTTTTCATCTTCCTCATCTCGGGCTTCTGGGACCTTCAGGTTCTCAATTCACAAAGCTTCAACGAGGCCGCTGAGCGCAACCGCATCAAGGCGATTCCGATCCTTGCTCCACGCGGCAAGATTCTCGACCGCGACGGCCGCGTGATCGTCGACAATCACTCGACCTTCAGCCTGATTCTCTCGCGCGAAAACCTGCGTCCGGACCACCTGCAGGTAATCGCGAAGGGTCTGAATCTGAACTACGACGATCTCGAAGAGCGGCTCCACCGCTTCGAGAAGCGCCCCAAGTACGAGCCGATCATCATCAAGGAAGAACTCACTCCAGGCGACTTGGCTTTCGTCGACTCCCACCGTGACCCCGACACGTTCCCGGAGATGGAGAAGATTCACGCTCAGCGCCGCCTCTATCCTCGCGATGGCTTGGCGGCTCACGTCGTCGGCTACGTGGGTGAGGTCAGCGAAAGCGAGTTGAATTCGGCCGAGTTCATCGACTACGAACCAGGCGACGTCGTGGGCAAACAGGGAATCGAGCGGCAGTACAACAAGCTGCTCATGGGTGTCGATGGGCAGCGTCAAGTGATCGTCGACAACCGGGGGAAGGAGCGCCAGGTAATCGGAATCAAGGAAGCCGTTCCCGGCAAGGACCTGCAACTCACCCTCGACCTCGATCTTCAAGCCGTTGCCGAACTGGCCATGGAAGACCGCCGTGGCGCGGTTGTGGCACTCGATCCTCGAAACGGTGAAGTGCTGGCGATGGTCAGCCGTCCTGCTTATGACCCCAACCGCTTCGCTGGACGAATCCGAACCTCCGACTGGCGCGAGATCGTTCTGAATCCGGAGAAGCCGCTTCTGAACCGGACGATTCAGGCTCAGCTTGCTCCCGGTTCCACCTTTAAGCCGATCATGGCCCTTGCAGGCCTCGAGACCGGCACTGTCGATGAGGATTTCACGGTCAGTTGCCCCGGTGGCGCGAGCTTTTACGGCCGGTATTTCAAGTGTCACCAGAAGGGCGGACATGGGCGCGTGTCACTCACGAAGGCGATCGCACAAAGCTGCGACGTGTACTTCTACACGCTCGGCAACAAGATGGGGATCGACAACATCGCGAAGTATGCGACCATGGCCGGTCTCGGATCCAGAACCGAAATTGATCTGCCGCATGAAGCCGAAGGCGTCGTCCCATCGTCTGCATGGAAAATGCGCAACTTCCGGCAGAAGTGGTACGCCGGCGAAACGATTTCCGTCTCCATCGGCCAAGGTGCCCTTACAGTGACGCCTCTGCAGTTGGCACACGCCATCGGCGGGATCGCTACCGGCGGGGTTTGGCAGCGTCCGCACCTGGTGAAAGACTCCATCCGGTTGACGGCAAGCGAAGGCACGAAGGCTGAACTGAACCTGGAGAATGTCGCCAGAGTGATTCAGGGCATGTATGCGGTGGTCAACGAAGGTGGAACCGGCGCCCGAGCCAAATTGCCCGGCATCGAAGTGTGCGGCAAGACCGGCACTGCGCAGCTTGCCTCCAATCAGGTCCTCAAGGGTACTTCGGCCGGACGCAGCATGAAGGACAACGCGTGGTTCGTAGGCTTTGCGCCTCGCCAGAGCCCCGAGATCGTGGTGGTGGCCCTCTTTGAGGGTGGCGAGCACGGCAACCTCGCAGCGCCAATTGTTCGCGATGTCTTGAAGGCGTACTTTGATAAGCGCCAGCGCCAGGGCTACCCTCTCCCTCAGCTGGCCTCGATTCCGCGATTCGACATCACGCGGCCTTTCTACGTACCCGCGACTTACCTGCCGGACCCCGTGATCTTCATGGCTGGGGAGGGCCGCTAGATGGCGACCTATCGCAGCATACGAGATTTCGTTGACTGGCCGATGCTTCTGCTGGCCCTGGCTATCTCAGCGCTAGGGATTCTGCAGATCTATAGCGCCACCCACGACACCATCTGGCGCGACGCCTGGTGGAAGCAGATCGTCTGGATCGGAGGGGGGCTCTTTCTTTTCTGGCTCGTCAGCCTGATCGACTATCACTCGCTGCTGAGCCATATTTACTGGCTTTACGGCGGTTCCGTCGTGCTGTTAGTCGCGGTTTTTGTCGTAGGCGCCAAGGTCTTCGGCTCAAAGCGCTGGATTCCGCTCGCCTTCGGCTTTAAGTTTCAGGTCTCCGAGTTTGTCAAGATTGTCCTGATTTTGTTGGTCGCACGATATCTCGCAGGCCTGAAGCGGGATGAGCTCGAGTGGCCGGATCTCCTCAAAGTTGGAGGGCTGGTGCTGCTTCCGATGGCCCTGGTCATGAAGCAGCCGGATCTTGGAACGTCACTTACCTACACTCCAATCCTCCTGATGGGAATCTTTCTGGCCGGTCTGCGCTGGCAGTATTGGGCCGTCATTGGCATCGCCGCGGCCCTCATTCTGCCTATGGGCTGGTTTATCCTGAAGGACTATCAACGGGCACGCCTGACTACCTTTCTTGATCCGGCCCGCGACCCTCAGGGACAGGGTTACCAGGTTATTCAGTCAAAAATCGCCGTTGGTGCTGGCGGTATGTGGGGAAAAGGTGTTACCAGGGGCACGCAAACTCAACTGCAGTTCTTGCCTGTTCCTCACACCGACTTCATCTTCTCGGCTTTCAGTGAGGAACATGGTTTCCTGGCAGTTGTTGTAGTATTAGGTTGGTATTTCTTCCTGCTAATGCAGATTGTGCAGAACGCCCAGACGGCTCCGGATAAGGCGGGTATGTACATTTGCATGGGGGTTGCTGCCTTGTTTCTGTTCCACGTTCTGGTGAACGTGGGCATGGTGGTCGGTCGTATGCCGGTCACCGGAATCCCGCTGCCGCTCATGAGCGCCGGCGGTTCGCACGTTTTGTCTGTTTTTATGTTGTTGGGGCTGGTGAATAACGTCCGGCTCCGAAGATTTGTTAATTGATAACGTCGACCGAGACGTCGTACGACCCGGTTTTTGAGGTTTGGTTGGGAACTGGCTTCCCGCACTGTTCGGCCTGTGCCGCAGGATGTTTGAGGACACTCCATCCCGGCCGGCGCGGATCGATCCAGAAGTTTCTGCTGTTTGCTCGTGTGTCGCGTCGTCCTTTCCGCCGCGATGAAGGACGGCCGAAGCCGGAAAAGCCCCGCTAGCACCTCTCTGCCCTGGTAGTTTGCTTCTCGGCTGTACAAACGGAGAGGCTCGATGAGCAAAGAGTTAGTGATCTCCTCGAACCGCCACGAAACCAAAGTGGCCTTCCTTGAGGAAGATCAGCTTGTAGAAATCTATTTCCAGCGAGCAAATGAGTACTCGCTCGCTGGTAGCATTCACAAAGGCCGGGTCACACGTGTTTTGCCCGGCATGCAATCCGCATTCGTGGACCTGGGTCTCGAACGCGACACGTTCCTTTATGTGTCGGATTTCTTCGAAGAGAGTGAGGAATTCGACAAGCTGAGCGACACCCGTTCCGCCAAGCCCGACTTCACTCGTCGCGACGCGCGCGAGCCCAGGGACGCACGCGAGCCCCGCGAAGCACGTGAGCCCCGGGAGCAACGCGAGCCCCGGGAAGCACGTGACACACGTGAGCGTTCGCGTGGCCCTGTTCCCGTCGCGCCTCCCAACGAGACACTCGAGGAAGAAACGCCCGCCCTCGAAGCTGTTGCCCCGCCGGCCACGGCAGCCGAACCCTCAGAGGAGCGTCGTGGTGGCGACCGCGGAGATCGTGGTGGTGATCGCGGACGTCGTTCCCGGCGCCGTCGCAGCCGCGGTCGTGGATTCCCCGAATCCAAGTACGCGTCCGATGTCGCCCCAGGCGCCGAAGGTGGCGAGTCCGAAGAGCCCGCCGAGAGTGAGCCTTCCGAAGTGTTCCTGCTGCCCGGCGAATCGCTGGCCAAGTATCGGAATCGTCCCGTGAGTCCGGTGGATACCCTCAATCTTCGCGACGTCGCCGACGAAGAAGAGGAGAGCGAAGCCGAGGCGCACATCCCGCTTGCCGATGTCGAAGAAGTTGCTTCCTCGCCCGGCTCGGCTTTCCTGGACATAGATCCCTCCGAGGAGACGCCGGAAGCGAACGATTTCGAGCCCGAGCCCGAAGACGAAACCGAACCGAAGCTCCACAGCCCGGCGCCCACCGTCTATCATGCGGAACCCGAGCCCGAGCG
>DASQVJ010000079.1:0-7748 GCA_035640835.1 Bryobacteraceae bacterium | reverse complement strand
GCGCGATCGAAAAAATCACCGAACGAACCCAAGGATACGTGGGCCCCCAGTTCGAGGCCATGCTCAGCGTCCTGGCACCTCGCGGCGATGTCCGTGTCAACCAGGAAGTGGCACAAACGAACCCAGCACCCCCGCCCGCCGAACCCGCGAACCCATTCGCTAAGACCGTCGCGACCATGTCCGACCTGAGCCTCGAGGAAATGATCACCGACCTCAAGCGAATTCGCCGAACGAACCCAAGGCTCAAGCAAGCCAAAGACGAATACGAGCGCGAACTGATCGCCATGGGCCCGGCCAAGCGCGCCCAGTTTCTCGAAGCATGCCTCGCCGCACAATCGAAGCCAAAAGCGAAGGCAGCCTGATCTTCAGGCACGATCGCGCGCGACTGGTTACGGTGCGAAGTTTCCGTTGACGTCGACAATGACGTGTGTCGGGTCGGTCGTGTAGAGGTTGATGTCCCCATTCGTTCCCGCCGGAACCAATGGCAGCGTTCGCCACAATGCCTCCGTTCGTCGCATTGAGCGTCGACGCTAAACGGCGAACCCTGCAGCGCAGCACAGCTTTAGGGTCCCATGCTAACGGCGACTATTGCGCTCCGACCTTCTTGCGGTACTCCTCTTGGGCCTTGGCAGCGTCGGCAGTGCGCCCGACGGCTTTGTAAGCGCGTGAGAGGGGAAGCAACAACGTCGAGTCCTGAGGCGCCGCGGCTTCGAGGTGAGGGATTGCCTCTGCGGCTCGGTCGACCGCAAGAAGAGCCTTGCCGAGTTCCGCTCGAGCAGGTAAGCGGTCAGGCGCGTATTCATAGGCTTTCAGGAGAGGCGGAATCCCTGCTTCCGGGCCTTGTTCGCGGACGAGTGTGTCGCCGTACTCATAAAGGAAATCCGGGTCGCGGGCATAATCGGATGCAACCGATGCGAAGAGGGGGCGGGCTTTGCCATAGGAGCGGGCGAGCCAGTAGTTATGGGCCGCATGCCGGGCGATTTCCTTGCTCTTGGCGGGTGTCGAAAGCGCCGCTTCATAGGCTTGAGCAGCAGGTTCACGTTGACCGCAGCCGGCATAAGCATCGCCGAGTTCCACGAGCGTCTTCTCCGCGTTCCATTGCCTTGCCTTCTCGAGTAATGGAACGGCTTCGCAAGGCTTGTTTAGCTTCAGTTGCGCCAGTGCCGCGACCAGGTGGATCGGACCTGGCGCGGGCTTGGCTTTTAGGAAGGTTGTGAATTCAGGGAGAGCCTCGGCGTAGCGTCCTGCCGAGTGCAGCGCCAGGCCGAGGTTCATGTGCCAAAGCGGATTCGCCGGTTCTCGTTTCACAAGCTCGCGGTAAACCTTCTCAGCATCCGCGAACCGTTGCTCGCGCATCGCTTTGGCACCATCTTGCGACAGCGTCGTCACGATTTGAGCGAAGAGAGCAATGACTAACAGCATGCGAACATCGACCGAAGCCTGCGACGCGTTATATCACAGCGGGCCCCGTGCAGATAGGGCTTTGGTTGGATATGCTAGCGGGACCATGCACATGCTTCCTCGCCGCTCTTTTCTGAAAGCCTGCACTGGCACGGCCGTTGCGGGCCTGCTCTCTGGTTTCGAAGTAATGGCTGCGCCACAGAAAGGGCAGACCAAGATACGCGATATCAAGGTGATGATGATGCAAGGTGGACGGACCTACACCTTGATCAAGGTGGAAGCTGATTCCGGACATTACGGCATCGCGGAGGCATATGGAAGTCCGGGTGTCGGCGTGAAGGAGCAGGTGCTCGATATCGCGCAATGGCTCAAGGGCAAGGACCCGCTCAGCGTCGACGTGCTGTACACAATGATGGGCAACGGCACTCGCAATCTATCGGGCACGCGTACGGATGGATCGGCTCACAACCTGCTCAGGGCAGTCAGCGGGGTCGAGATGGCGATTTGGGATCTTGCGGGCAAGATCCTCGAGGTGCCGACGGCGAAGCTGCTCGGTGGACGATTTCGAGATAAGGTGCGCGTCTACGATCATTCGGCGCCCAAGGACATGAACGACAAGACGGCATGCAAAGAGTGGGCTGCGAGTGTCAAAGCGGATCCGGCCGGCTTCACGGCGCACAAGTTCGGCTTCCCGCACACGAGCATGTCCGAAGATCCGTCGCGTGATCGGTCCAACCGGCTGCTGACGACGAAAGAGTTGATGAGGATCCGGCAGGGCTATGAGAACGTCCGTGAGGCGATCGGATGGGATCACGACATCATGGTCCATTGCCATTGGGAGTTCGACGTCAGGACGTCCATTCAAATCGCCGAGGCGGTAGCTCCGATCAAACCGTTATGGTTGGAAGACCCGCTGGTGGTCGACTACTCGGAGAGCTGGAAGCGGATCACCGAAAACTCGCCAGTGCCGATCTGCATGGGTGAGAACCTGGCGCGCAGGCAGGGGTTCAAGGACTTCATTGTGAACTCGGCTTGCGACATCATCAATCCGGACTTGCGGAACTCAGGAGGGTTCCTCGAGACCAAACGCATTGCGGATATGGCGGACCTCTGGGGAATCCCGATGAGCAACCACAATACGGGTAGCCTGGTCTGCACCATGGCCACGGTGCAGTGGGCTTCGTCCATACGCGACTACATGATTTGCGAGACCGTCACAGGTAAGGGTGATTGGATGGATCAGGTGCTGTTGCTGGACGGAGCGCCGGTTCGAGGAGGATACATTACGATGGGCGATAAACCAGGCTTGGGTATCGAACTGAATCCCGATGTGGTGCGCGCACACCTCGCGCCCGGCGAGACGTGGTGGGGTTAGGCGTGACACGAAGGACCTTCCTAGGCTCAGAAGGCTCGTGACAGGAAGGCGCCCCCCGCGACGGCTCCAAAACCGACGACCACGCTGAGCAAGGGATAAGCCAAGGCTCTCGGCCAGTCGCCCGCTTGGAGAAGGGTGAGAGTCTCGCTTTCGAGGGCCGAAAACGTCGTGTAGCCTCCGAGAAAGCCCGTCACGAGGAGCAAGCGCCACGAATGCGGCGCCTCGAATCTCAGAAGCAGGCCCGCCAATAAGCCGATGAGAAAGCTGCCGGTTATGTTGACGGTGAACGTTCCTGCGGGCCACCTGTGGTCGAATCTGTGAGCCACTGCCAAGCTGACGAGATATCGCAAGACACTTCCGACCGCCCCACCCAAGCCTACGAGCAGAATGTTTGACATGTGTGCTACAGTGTAGCCGAAGGTCTACACGTGTAGCATGGCACTCAACATAAGGAATCCTGAGGCCGAGAGGTTGGCGGAAGAACTCGCAAGATACACGGGCGAATCCAAGACAGAGGCGGTAACAAAGGCCTTGCGGGACCGGCTGGAAAGAGTTCGGAGAGAGCGCTCGACTCGTGGCTTGGCGGAGCGATTAGCAGCCATTGCCGAGCACTTCGCTAACCTTCCTGAGTTGGATCCTCGGACGCCAGACGAAATTCTGGGCTACGACGAGCATGGGCTTCCTACCTGATGGTGGTTGATACTTCAGCCCTGATGGCCATCCTGCTGCGCGAACCAGAAGAAGCGGACTTCCTTCGCGCACTGGAGCGGGCCGAGTTCCGTCGGATGTCCGTCGGAACTCTCCTCGAAGCCCACGTCGTTTCCGTCGGCAAGAGAGGGTCCGAAGGGCTCATTACTCTAGAGCACTTCTTTCAAGAAGCGCGGCTCGAGTTCGTTCCCATAACGCTGGAGCAGGCGGACGTCGCGCGTTCTGCGTTCAGTCGCTTTGGTAGAGGCCGTCATCGCGCTGGTCTGAACTTTGGTGACTGTTTCTCGTACGCTCTGGCCAAGGTCACGGGTGAGCCGCTTCTCTGTAAAGGCGACGACTTCGTTCACACCGACCTGCCCCTCGTTGAGCTCTAGGCCTCCGAAAATCGGCTAATCAGGTGTGGAAAAGCTGTGAGTTTCGCTTCTTCTTCTCCACTCTGAAGAGCTGATAAGTCACTCGCATACAGGTTTTTCAAAACCCTTGCACAGTCCGAGTACCTATGCAATGATTTGGTGTGGCCAAAAATGGACCACCAGGGACCAGTTAGGGATCAAAAGTGGACGGAGACGCCAAGGTTGGGGTGGGACGACCTCGGGGCCGGTATCGTGGCCGGCTCGACGAGAAGGGTCGTCTCAAACTTCCGGCGGACTTCCAGGAGTACTTTCGGGCGATCGGGGCGATCAAGTTGTTTGTCACGACGTTCGGCGACCGTATGGCAAGGATATATCCCGACTGGTCATGGGACAAGGTAGAAGCGAGTTTGAGCCAGCCAGGCGAGAACGCGAGGGCTTTGAAAGCCGTGCTGTTCGTGGCGCAGGACCTGGGTGGGAATGCGGAGATGGATGTTCAAGGGCGAGTGACGTTTCCCTCGGAACTGCGAGAGGCGCTCGGAATGGATGGGACTCCACTGCACCTTGTGATGATGGGCGAGCACATCGAGGTCTTCACCGAAGCCGAGTACCAGAAGAAGAAGGCTGCGGCTGCGGAGAACGTCGAGAAGGGGCTCGAGTTGGTGGAAGTGCTGGGGCTACCGTGATGTATGCACTATTCAGTCCTGCACGCGGAGAGCTTGGAATATCTGGCTCTCGATCCGGCTGGGACATACGTGGATGCGACGGCTGGCTTAGGTGGGCATACGCGGCTGATCGCCGAGAGGCTGACGACCGGCAAGCTTTATGCGTGCGACCGGGACGCGGAGTCGCTGGCGATGGCCAGGCAGAACACGGCGGAGTTTGCCGACCGGATCGAGTTTGTTCAGAGTTCGTTTTCGACCTTGAAGAGGTCGCTGGAAAGTTTGGGTGTCCCGAAGGTGCATGGGCTGCTGGCCGACCTTGGAGTGAGCCGTTATCAGTTGACGGATCCCGAGCGTGGCTTCAGCTTTATGGCCGAGGGGCCAATCGATATGCGGATGGATCGCAGTCAGCCGACGACTGCGGGCGACTTGGTCAACTATCAATCAGAGAAAGACCTTGCCGATCTGATCTATCAGCTTGGCGAGGAAAGGAGGGCGCGGAGAATAGCCAGAGCAATCGTTCGAGCGCGGCCGATTCGGAGCACGGCGCATCTTGCGCAGGTGATCGAAGCGGCCGTGCCACGGACGGGCCGGCTGCATCCCGCCACTCAGACCTTCATGGCCCTCCGGCTTGCCGTAAACGACGAGCCAGGCGAGCTCGATGCGTTGCTCGAACAGGGTCCGGAGCTGATACAGCCGGGAGGCCGGCTTGTCGTCATCAGCTTCATGTCGCTTGAAGACCGCAAGGTGAAGCAGCGCTTTCAAGCGCTTGCTCGTGGGGGTAAGGCGACGGTGCTCACGAAACATGTGGTTGTGCCGTCCGAGGCAGAGGTTCGGGAAAATCCAGCGTCCCGCAGCGCCAAGCTGCGAGCGCTGGAGATGAGGTGAAGAAGGCTCCTTCAATATGGCTACGCTGGCAAACATTTTCGGACGTTTCGGCAACTCGGCTGTGGTGGAACCAGAAGTCGAGGACAACAGAAACGAGTACATTGGCGATCTGTACCGTCTTCGTCCGCTACCGAATGAAGACGTTTACTTCTTCATTAAGCGTATCGACAACTCACGGGTGATTCGTGAGGCAGATCCTCGTGCCCGCGCCTCGAGCTGGAAATTCCTCGGAGGTGCGTGCGTTGCGGCTGCGCTGCTGATCGGCACCTTGCTGCCGACTGCCTATGGGCTGCTGGCGAGCCATCAGCTTCACGCGCTGCAGGTGGAGAACCAGCGTTTGCTCACAGAGCAGGCAACTTTGCAGTTAGAAGAGGCTCGGCTGCTTAGCCCCGAGCGTCTTGAAGAATTGGCCAAAATGCAAAAGTTCGTGGACCCCACACCGGAGAAAGTGGTTTATCTTCCGGCGAAGGACGCATCCTTTGCACGAAGCCGTTATTAGTCCATCCCTCTAGGAGCTCCCTTGGACGAGCGCGCGGAATCGCTGGCCATTCGAAGGTTACGGGTTCTCGCGCGCTTTTGTTGTTTCTGGGCCATCCTTATTGTCGGAAGGCTCGTGATGCTGCAGGTCTTTCAGCGTGACGAGTATCACCGCATCGCTCAATCCCAACAAGATCGCCAGGTAGAATTGCTGGCTCCACGCGGGGCCATTCAGGACCGGAACGGCAAGCTGATGGCCAAGAGTTTGCCGGTTGAAAGCGTCTCGATCAATCCCTTACGGATTGCCGATCCGGCGCTGGCTGCCGAGTTGCTCGGGCGCTTGCTCGAGATGGATTCGGCTCAGTTGCTGAGTAAGATCATCGCCGCCCAGGATGCTCGCCGCGGATTCATGTGGGTAAAGAGAAAGGTGCCGGCCGAGCAGGCGGAGAGCGTTCGGAACCTGAACCTCGATTGGGTCGAGTTTCGAACGGAAAGCAAGAGGTTCTATCCGAAGGGCATGTTGGGCGCCAATCTCATTGGCAGCGTGGATCACCAGGAGAAGGGCAACGCGGGCATCGAGCAGGGACTCGATAAGGATCTCACCGGCAAGCCCGGCGTGATGTACACCACGTCGGATGTGCGGAAAAGAGTGCTGGACTTGAAGGTCTTCAGTGACCCGGTGCCCGGCAAGACGGTCACGCTCACGATCGATGAGCGGATTCAATTTATTGCCGAGCGTGAGCTGAAAGCCGCTATCCAGCGGACCCACGCAAAGACCGGCAGCGTCGTGGTGATGGATCCCAAGACTGGTGACGTCCTCGCCATGGCGAGCTATCCCTCGTTCGACCCGAACAAACAGCCCGAGCCGGGCGAGTCGCTGGCCGCCCGTAGGAATCTTCCAGTTACAGCGCCCTTTGAGCCAGGGTCAGTGTTCAAGGTGATCACGCTCTCAGGAGCTCTCGAGAGCACGAATATCCGGCCCGATACCGTGATCGATTGCGGCAACGGCAGGTTGACTCTGTTCAAGCGCGTCATCCACGATCACCATTCCTACAGCTCTTTGACAATGGCCGAGGTGCTTGCGAAATCGAGCAACATCGGCTCGATCAACATTGCCCGGAAGATGGGGCAGGAGAAGCTGTACGAGTATGTGAAGCGGTTCGGGTTCGGCACCAAGACGGGGCTGCCGATTCCAGGCGAGGAGTCGGGTTGGGTTCGACCAACGAGCCGCTGGATCCCGAGTTCCATCGGATCGATCGCCATGGGCCATGAGCTTACGACAACGACGGTCCAGCTGGCACGTGCGGCTGCCGTGGTTGCAAGCGGCGGTTTCCTGGTTCAGCCGCGATTGGTTTTGCGGACGGAAAGAGAAGGTGAGCAGCCGGTACCGGCGCTCGAGCCCGAGCTGAAGAGGGTGATCGCTCCAGAAACGGCGATGACCATGCGCAAAATGATGGAAGGGGTGATCCTCTTTGGCACAGGTAAGAAGGCGCGCTTGAGTGGGTACACGGCTGGTGGCAAGACGGGGACCGCGCAGATCTACGATGCCGGGCTCCGCGCTTACACGCACAAGTACAATTCGTCTTTCATGGGATTTGCTCCTCTGAACAATCCGGCGATCGTGATCGTAGCCAGCGTCAACGGCACGTCGACGTTCGGCGCGGATGCGGCAGGTCCGATTTTCAAGGAGGTAGCGACAGCCGCGCTTCGTTACCTGGACATTCCAAAGGATGCACCGGAGATCGTGGATCCGCAGCCAGGGGATGACGAACCATCAAACGATCTCGCGATTGCGGATCTGGGCGACCCTGAGTTACCGCCTGAGGCGCAAGGGACTGATGATAAACCGGCACAACCTCCTGCCATGATGCCGAGCACGTTGGAAGC
>DASQVJ010000078.1:0-2653 GCA_035640835.1 Bryobacteraceae bacterium | reverse complement strand
CAAGGGGTCGAGGGATTCGAAGCCAGGAGTAGCCGTGGCTTAGCTGGCGCCGCCGCCGTTGCGATCACTTGTGGCCCCGTCGAGCCCCAGTTCCGGCGCGCGGGCTTGCATCGCCGAAATACAAAACGCGATGTGCTCATCGAGGCTCACACCAAGTTCCTGGGCTCCGTGCGTGATGTCATCGCGGTTCACCGACCTGGCGAACGCCTTGTCTTTCAGCTTCTTCTTCACAGACGCGGTCTCCACTTCATGAATGCTCTTGCCGGGCTTCACATAGGAGCACGCGGTGAGGAATCCGGCAAGCTCATCGCAAGCAAACAGGGTCTTCTCCAGCAGGCTCTCCCGGGGAACGCCTGTGAAGTCGGCGTGCGATAAGATCGCGCGGCGAACCTCCTCCGAGACGCCTCGCTCAGCCAGAATCGGCTCGCCTTTTGTCGGGTGATCCGGAAGCTCCGGATGAATCTCCCAATCAAAGTCGTGGAGCAGTGCCGTAACGGACCACTTCGTTTCGTCCTCGCCGAACTTTTTGGCGTAAGCGACAACGCACGCCTCGACAGCATAGGCATGGCGACGCAAAGCGTCCGATTTCGTGTACTCGTGCAGGATCTCGAGCGCCTGTTCTCGGGTCATCTCTTCTCTTGGTATCACGGCGGGCACAGACACTGGCAAACTGAAGTTTGATGATCCAACCGGACCCTCTTGCGCTATCCACAACCGGATGGCGAGCAATGACCCTTATCTCACTGGTTTCAGCACTGGCGTTGTACGGCGCGCTCGATCAATTGGGCGCCACACGCAGGCTGGCAGACGAATATCAGGACCCGTACGCGATCGACGTTCAGGTGGCCCGTCTGGAAGGAGCTCGAGCAATCCTGGGTTCCGAGAAAGTCGTGGGCTACATCTCCGATGCGCCGCAGTCGACACGTGGAGGTCAGGCTGTGTTTCTGGCTTCCTCCTACGCGCTTGCGCCGACCCAGTTGGTCCGCTTTCCTGCAAGACATCCGCTCACGTACGTACTGGGCAACTTCACGCAGCCTAAAGTGGATCTGGCGTCGTTTGAGGCGAACGGCCTTTCGATGGAAAAGGACCTCGGTCAAGGCGTCGTGATCTTTCGGACCATTCGGCGATGATCGGAACGAGCTGGTTGCTATTTAGCGCCCTGGTAGGGGCGATCATGGCGCTCGCCTGCATCGAACAGCGCAATCCAAAGTGGGCTTGGCTTTCGGCTGGCGCTGGTATCGGTTCAGGGTTCGGGATCGGCGTTGCCTCATGCACGTTCTACCTGGCTCGCCTGATGGGGGCGCCGCCGATTCCTATCGTCGTCGCGTTTCAAGTGGCGCTGCTCGGGATCGGCGGATTTCTGCTCTATCGCCGCGTCCCGGCGAGCTCGGACTTGCCACCGGACGCCGCTCGCTATGCGTGGATCCCGTGGACCGCTTTGGCAATTTGCGTCGCATTTGCGGTGTTTGCGTTCTCCGAAGCCGCGCGGGTCAATGTGCATGGGGACTGGGACGCCTGGAGCTTCTGGAATCTCCGCGCCAAGTTCCTCGCTGCACCAGACGACCGCTGGGCACACGCGATCTCAGGGGTGCCCGGGTCGCACCCTGATTCGGGATTGTTGCTTTCCAGCGCCGTAGCCGCGGCCTGGACTTTCCAAGGCAGCACGGATCCATCAATTCCTCAGCATGTCGGGCTCCTGTTTTATCTCGCGACAATTCTGACGGTGTCCGCGACCGTAAGCCTGATTCGAGGCCCCGTGCTCGGCGCGATTGCAGGGCTCCTGCTGACTCTGACATCGGGTTTCGTTGTCGAGGCCGTGGCGCAGTACTCGGACGTACCACAAGGGTTCTACTTCGCTGCATCCGTGTCGATGCTGGTGCTTGCGGCCATGAAGGGAAGCGTTCGCTCCGCGGCACTCGCCGGATTGCTGGCGGGTATGGCTGCATGGACGAAGAATGAAGGCGTCGTGTTTTTTGTCGCCTTCCTGGTCGCAAGCATCGCTTTGTTCCTCCGTCGGCGCCCGCTGTTGGTCGCGACACTTGCCGGAGCTGTAGCTGTGGCCGCGCTTGTCCGGTGGGACAACCTTGCCTCCTCGTGGGCTGGTCGCGCCTTCGACGTCTCGCGTTCGGGGGACGTCCTCAGCACGACGGCATCGCAGTTCGCGAGCCTCGGTACGGGCCTCTTGCACCCTGCCCTCTTGCTATTGCTTTGCGTTGTGCTTCTCGGCGTTCGCCGCTCTACGCCGGATCCCGGGCAGTACATCGCACCAACGTTGGCGTTAACGATGATCGCGACAGACTTGGCCGTGCTCGCGGCCACTCCCCCCGATCTCCAAACAAGCACCGCTGGACGGCTGTGGATTCAGGTGTGGCCCCTGCTTCTCTTCGGAGCCGTGTTGTACCTGCGCACTCCGGTGCTGGCGGTGTCCGAGACATCGCAGCCGGTCGAGAAATCCAGGAAGGTCGCCCGCCGCTGAGCCAGTTACAAACGAGCAAATGTGCTATTCTACGAAGGACCTACCGCGTGGGCCTGTGGCGCAGTTGGGAGCGCGCTTCCATGGCATGGAAGAGGTCAAGGGTTCGAATCCCTTCAGGTCCACCAAACAACACCTCTTACCGAATCCATTCATCTCATTCCGAAGGTGTGAACCATA
>DASQVJ010000077.1:0-3564 GCA_035640835.1 Bryobacteraceae bacterium | reverse complement strand
CTTGCCGGCGTCGCACTGCTCTCGAGGGTGCAGGAAGATTTCGAACCGGGTCCACCGAGCGAGCGGCGTGGCTTCTTTCCAACCCATCTGATCGTGCCGGGACTCGCCGTCGGATTCGTAAATGTGCACTTCCCGGTCATCGCAGGGTTCCTGGTCTTGCATCTGGCTCATGCGGGGAACTCGGGGCCGAAGGCCTTCTCGGCGTACGCAATCGTCATTCTCTTCTCGCGATTCTTCCTGGGCGGACTACCGGATCGGATTGCGCCTGCGATTACCTTTTATTTCGGGATCAGTTCGATGGCTGTAGGACTGCTGCTGTTGTCGACAACCCCGGGGCCGGTGGTAGCTGTGGCGGCCGCGGGGCTGCTGGGGCTCGGCTTCTCGTTCCCGTGGTCCTCGATCGTGTCGACGGTGCTGCGGAGGTTGCCGCAAAACGAACGAGGGTCGGCGGTCGGATTTCTAAGCATGTTCTACGACCTGTTCGTTGGAGGGAGCTCGTTCACAGCGGGTCTGGTCGCGGATCGATTTGGGTACACTGCCACCTTCATCATGGCGTCAGTCGCGCTGATCGGGGCGGCGGCAATGGGCCGGATGGTGTTTTTCGCGAAGGCCGAAAAAGAAGTGCAGGAAACGGCAGTCGCATAGTCGGCCTCGGTGCCGATGTCGAGCGTTACCTCCAGCTCAACCTCGATAGGACTGTTGCAGGAAATTCCCCCGATTACCCGGTTGCGGTGGCGGCTGAATTAAACCGCACTTCACAAGCGCTGTGTAGGTCCAGGGGGCGTTCGCCTTCATCCGTTGCAGTTCCTGCTGCAACTGGAATCCGCCGTTGGAAAGCAGGTTGGGATTCGTGATCATCGGGGCCATGATCGGGAACGCCTTCATGAATTGCCCAATATGGTGGTCGTTGACCCAGAAATGATGCTGCGCGAACTCGTTCTGCACGTTGCGATCGGTTCTGCCAAGCATCGCGCCCGTCGTACCATGCATGTCGCGGAAGTCCGACATGTACATGCGTATGCCGGCGTAGCATTCGCATACATCAACATGCGTGAGGTGGAGACCACCGACGAGTTCCGTGCCGTGTTTCGCTAGGAACTTGTGCGCAAGAAACCAGACAAGCTTGCCGAGCGGCGTTCCTCTGAGCACGCTTGTGTTGTGTTCACCCGGAACCGTGATGACCTTTACCTTGCGCCCCAAGCCCTCGGAATCCGACAGGATCTGTCCAACGTTTACCGGCTTCATGATGCTGCGGTTCTCGTTTTCGGCAACCACGGCGAAGTAGCTCGACACATTCGGAGGGATGGTGTTCTTTCTTGGATCCGCGCGATTACCCGGCCCCGCGACAGGATCGGCGGCAAAGATGTTGACGGTGATGCTCTGGGTGTCGGGATCGGAAGCAAGCGCGTGGGACAGCATGTGACAGGTCACTGCGCCACGGCTCCAACCTGCCATGTTGATGACCGATATCGGACTACCCGCGTGGATGAACTTGATGATCGCCATCGCATCGCTGACGTTCTCGTCCCACCCATGGCCTGATATATTTCCGCGCAGCTTCTTAAATAAGCCTGAGCCGGGCGTTCGGGTGTCAGGGTTGCCGTTCTTCGAGGAACTGCCGGGACCGTCGCAAATCATCCATTTGTCTTGGGGTGTCACGCTGTTCGGCTTCGCCTGCATGCCGCTCGTGATTGTGCCCAGATACCCGATCAGTTCGTCGGTGCGGTCACGATTGAAACCAGTGCCGCAGTTATAGACAGTGAAGACCCGCGCCATTACTCCTCCCGGAGGGAACAAGTGAATTCAGGTGATGCGAACACTCATTGTAACGGTGAGAAAGGAGAGGGTCCATAACGTGGATTCCTTAGTTGCTAGCCCGGCCAAACTGCGGTGCGCACACGCGATGGAGTGCCTGCTCACGGCGAGGGGTACGGTAGAAATGGCGACGAGTTTCCCCGTTTTTGCTGAAACGCATGCTGCTGCGCTGGTTCGAAAGCTGAACGCGGATCGCTGAACGCTCCCATCGAAAAGATTTCAAGTATCGTGAAACCCGCCTTCCCATAGTCGCTAGAATTCACAAATGCGCCTTCTCTGCGTCTTTCTTGTTTTGTCGTGTGCATTGGCGGGGGCTGCCGAGCGGCGCCTCATAACCGAAACCGACCTATATCGTTTTCAGTGGATCGGCGGACCGCAGATGTCGCCGGATGGCTCGAGTGTGGCGTTCGCGAAGGTGAAGGTCAACGAGAAGCACACCGATTATGAGTCGTCGCTGTACCTGGTCTCGACAAGTGGTGGGGAACCGCGGCGGCTGACGAATGGAACGCGGGATTCGAGTCCGACTTGGTCGCCGGACGGCAAGATGTTGGCGTTCCTGCGGGCCATTGAGAAGGACGGCAAGCCGCAGCCTCCCCAGATCTATCTATTGCCGATGAACGGCGGTGAGGCGCGTGCTTTGACCGAACTGCCGAAGGGTGCTTCGAATCCGGTGTGGTCGCCTGATGGAAAGCGGATCACGTTTCTGTCGGGCACGCTGCCGAAAGATCAGGAAAAGAAGAAAGAGGGTGAGGAGCCAAGCGATGTGGTGGTGGTCCTCACGGCCAGGTATCGAAGCAACGGGTCGGGATATGTGGATCGGTCGAGACCATCGCATATCTGGGTAATCGATGTCGCGGCAGATGCGAAGCCAAAGCAGCTGACCACTGGGTCGTTTGCCGAGACGGATCCGGCTTGGTCTGCAGATGGCAGCGCGATCTACTTCCTGTCAGATCGCAAGCTGGAGCCGGAGTACGATTCTCCGGATGCGGATGTCTGGTCGGTGCCATCGAATGGCGGCGAGATCAAAAGGGTCGTGAGCATTGATGGACCGATTACGTCGCTGTCGCTGAATCCCAGCGGAAGGCAGGTGGCGTTCATCGGGTTTGTGAACAAACCGGTGCGATCGTACTCGCAGTCGGATCTATTCGTGGCGGATCTCGGCAGCGGGTCGGTGCGGAACCTGACGGAGAAGTTCGACGAAGACATCAGTGGCCGCGTAGGTGGGGATAACGGGACTCCGCGGGGCGGCTCCAGGGAAGCTCCATTTTGGAGTCGCGATGGGCGATATCTGTTCGCGACTCGCGGCAAGGAGGGTCGTGAGAACTTCGTCCGTGTGGATACGGAGACGAGCAAGGTTGAGGTGCTCGTACCCGGGGACCATGCGGTGCAGGCCTGGACGGCGGACGACAAGGCGTCGAAGGTAGCGCTGCTGATCTCCACTCCGACGCAGATCCACGATTTGTGGACAGTGGACATCGGTAAGAGCGGGCTCAAAAGGCTCACGGATGTGAACAAACATCTGTGGTCGGAGTTGAAGCTTACCGAGCCCGAAATGATCTGGTATCCGAGCTTTGACGGCAAGAAGGTGCAGGCGTGGGTGCAGCGACCGCCGGACTTCGATCCGAACAAGAAGTATCCAATGATCCTGAACATCCATGGCGGTCCACACTCGGCGTATGGCTACGTGTTTGATCACGAGTTTCAGTGGATGGCGGCGAAAGGATATGTGGTGCTGTACCCCAATCCGCG
>DASQVJ010000076.1:0-3928 GCA_035640835.1 Bryobacteraceae bacterium | reverse complement strand
CGGTCGCCGTGCTCGTCGGTTGCAACCAGTTGATAACTGCTGTCGCGGTCGGGCTTGATGGTGGTCTGTCCGCGGGCCTGGACCCGAACGCCGTTGATGGTCACCATCTTGGCTCCAGCAACTTCCCAACGGATGGTGGCTTCGCCGCCTTGGTTAATACTCTCGGGAACAAGCTCGAACCGGATCAATGTTGCGTGCTGGGGCGCGTTTTGATTGTCGCGCTGCAGAAGCGGGATCAGCGGGCCTGCGTTCGTGTACGCGAGTACTCCGAGAATGACGAGCAGTCCGAGCACCGATAGCAATAACCAAAGGGGCGCCTTCTTCGGAGCCGGCGACATAGGCTCGAGGATTCGAGTCGCTTCGTCGGTCGAGATGCGAGGAGGTCCATAGTTGATCTGCGAGGGCATCGGAGGCTCGGGGGCCCACAGCACCGGCGTATTGGGACCGGAAGCAGCTGGTGGGGAAATCGGGCTGGTCAGCCCGGGACTCACCGCGCCAGTGTTGTACGGCGAAATGAGTTTGCTCTGTGGCGGGTATCGGCCTGCCATACCCTGCGCCTGGACAGCCATCTTCGATTCCACGATAGGCAGTCCGCGAACAGCTCGATGGAAGTACTCCATGGTCGGAAAGCGATATGTTCCATGAACCTGGAGGCCTCGCAGGATCGCGCCTTGCAGGTTCTGATCCTCGATCACCAGTGGCAGCAGCGTATCGCGAGCAACGCGTTCAGGTGCGGGTGGCGGCACCTTTCCTGTGAGTGCGAAGTAGAAGACCGCTGCCGCGGAGTACACATCCGTCCAGGGGCCGACTTGCCCATCGGGACGATACTGCTCTTCAGCCGCGTAACCGTCCTTGATGCCAAAATCGAGCCGGGGGAGGTGTCTGCGAAGGAAGCGCCGGCCATGGCCGAAATCGAGCACCTTCACTTGCGCGGATCGCGTGAGGTAGATATTTACGGGCGCGACGTTCTCATGCAGCAGGCCATGCGCGTGCGCCTGTTCCAACCCCGCGACCACGGGCAGCAACATTCGAAGGGCCAACTCGACACTGATGCCGGAGGGATGCCGCTTGAGATAGGTGGCGAAATCCATGCCGTCGAGATACTCGGTCACGAGATAGGCAGTGCCGTTCTGACGGAAAACCTGGATCGTTTCGGGCAACCATTGCTGGCTCCCTAACGCTTGCACCGATTCGGCCTCGCGGACGAATAGTGAGAGGCCGTGATCGAAGACCGGCTGCAGATCCGGCGTGAGGATCAAGGCCATCGGGTTGCCGAAGCTCCGGGTGATCATGCCGCCGGGCAAGTATTCGCGGATCGCCACTTTCCGGTCCATCTCGTTGTCCCAGGCGATGTAGGTGGCCGAGTAGCCGCCATACCCGAGACTGCGACCCACCACATAGCGGTTCTGGAGGAGGGTTCGGATCGAAAGATACAGCTGAGGCTGGACCGAGTAGGTGTCGCTCCATGAGCACCTAGGGCAGAGCTCTCCCGACTCCTTGGGCTCCATGCAGCCCATGCAGCGTTGATGCAAGTCCATGCTCGTTCCCCAGTCTACTTCGTGGCTATGTAATAAAGAGCATCAGAGCGGTGTTATCCGGCGTAGCCGCACTGTTTGCACGGCTCGCCGATGGTTCGCAAAGCACCGCAAAGGCAGCGAATCATCTGCGGCGCGTGCGAACCTCCGGCTAGAAACCCGAAAGCGGGCGGGAGGGTTTGGTCGGCTGCAGGCACTTGAAGCGTCGACGCGTATGAGCGTTCGGGCAAAGCAGTTATCGGCTCCGGAGTGGAGTAGAAGCGCTTTCGAATCGCTTCGATCAGGTCGCAAACCCGATAGGTCGCGGCCCCAAAGCGCACTTCATCCTGAGGCTGGAGATACACCTGATGCACGCGCGTGACCTCACCGCCTTGGGACACAAAGGTTCCGTTGCTACTGTTCCGGTCGCTGATCAGGACCGTAGTTTCGCTCACAAACGTGAGTTCCGCGTGGATGCGGCTCACCGAATCGTCAGGCAAGACGAGGTCGCAGTTCCGGTCGCGACCGATGAAAAAGGTGCGAGTTTCGGGCACAGCGTTCGGTCGATTATAGCCAGCCTGGGGGTTTGGATTCTATGGACTCAAAGTAACGTACGTAATACGCCCACGCACGCCATACTATATCTAGTGGGCTCGGCCAGCGAAGTACGACTTAATGTGGGGCCGTCTCTTGCGCTTTCCCCGTGGTCGGTTTAAGCTTGGTTCATCCCCCGAGGGGAGGGCTACGCACCCTCCCGGGACGCCGCGTCCCGTCCGAAATCGTGAGAGAGGTGTAGCTGTTTTGCTAAAGCTCAAACGTGTCGAACTCCAGGGATTTAAGTCCTTTTATGACCGATCCGAAATGCGGTTCCACGGTTCGGGTATCGCCGCCATCGTAGGTCCGAACGGCTGCGGCAAATCCAATCTCAGTGACGCAATCAGCTGGGTTCTCGGCGAGCAATCGGCCAAGAGCCTTCGCGGCAGCCGTATGGAGGACGTGATCTTCGCGGGTACGCGAGATCGCAAACCGCTCGGCATGGCCGCGGTGACCCTGACGCTGGTGAACCCTGAGGCGCACGTGGAACGCACGGCTGCGGATCGTGCGAACGAGGATCCTGCGGTGTCCACAAACGGAACCGGAGCCGGCATCCACAAGGTTGACGAGGTTACCATCACCCGGCGCCTTTATCGCTCGGGTGAGAGCGAATACCTCATTAACGGGAAGCAGGCAAGGCTGCGGGACATCCAGGATCTCTTCATGGGGTCCGGCCTGGGTCCGGAAAGCTACGCGATCATCGAGCAGGGTCGCATCGGTCAGATTTTGAGCACAAAGCCTCAGGATCGGCGCGCGGTGATTGAAGAGGCTGCTGGCATCACTCGCTTCAAAACCAAGAAGCGTCTTGCGGAAGCCAAGCTGGAGGGCGCCAAACAGAACCTCAGCCGGGTGTTCGACATCCTTGAAGAGGTCAGCCGACAGGTCAACTCTCTTAAGCGCCAGGCTGCAAAAGCGAAGCGATTCGACGAACTCCGAACGGAGATGCTGGCCGAGTTGCGGAAGTCCCTTGCCGGGCAGTATCGACGGGTGGAGAAGGACGCTGCGGAGTCGGCTGTTGCACTGAATCTGGCAAGTTCGAACTACCAGGAGTTGCAAGGCCAGGTAAACGAGCGGGAGAACGCGCTGCAGACATTGCAGGAGCAGACTTACGCACTCGAATCAAAACTTACCGAGACGCGGCGTCAGCTCGCCGAGCATCGGGTAGAAGCGGAACGTATCCGCGGCAAGCTTCAGAATCAGACGAATCAGCTCACCGGGATCGACCAGCGACTGACGCAGGGGCAGGCGGAATCGATCTCGCTCGAGAGCCGGATTACCGAACAGCAAGGTGAACTCGAGGCCTTCGGCGACCGCCTGGCCGTACTCGAGCGGCAGGCCGAAGAAGCTCGAGCGGCGCTTGCGGCGAAAAGTGCGGAGCGGGATAAGCTCCAGAACCAGTTGCGCGAGCGTGAGAAGGCGATCGAGACGGCCCGGCAAAGTGTGCTGCGGCTATTGGGCGAAGCGTCGTCGCTCAAGAATCAACTGGCGCAGACGGACCAATACCTGAGTGGCCTGGAGCGCGACATGGGCCGGTCGCAGCGCGAAGCCGAAACTGCGGCGCTCGATGTGGAAAGGTTCGGTGTTGCGAAGGCCGAGTTGACCGCGAACATGTCGGCCCGGCAGGCGGAGCTTCAGAGCATCGCGGACCAGAAGAAGCTTGTCGAGGAAGATCTGGCGACCCGGCGCTCGCGGGCAGTCGAGTCCCGCAAGCAACTCGAAGTCCTCCGCGGCGAGACATCACAACTGAAGGCGCGCAAGGATTCGCTTCAGGATGTTCTGTCGCATCGCAGCTACACGACCGAATCGGTGAAGCGGCTATT
>DASQVJ010000075.1:0-2815 GCA_035640835.1 Bryobacteraceae bacterium | reverse complement strand
ATTCCATCTACAACGGAGCGATCGACAACGCGACCGGTGTGGCCGTGGTGCTCGAGACGGCGCGGGCCTGGGCGGAGCTCGAGAGGAAGCCCCGGCGAAGCGCGCTGTTTCTATGTGTGACCGCAGAGGAGGCGGGCCTGCGAGGATCCGAGTACTATGCGCAGCATCCACTGGTACCGCCGGGCAAGACGGCCGTCAACATCAACTACGATGCGCTGTTCCCATTTGGTCGAACCAGGGACGTCGTGTTGCTGGGCGCCGAGCGGACAAGCGTGTGGCCATTGGTGCAGGAGGCGGCGGGTCGATATCAGTTCGAGGTGAGCCCCGATCCACGGCCGGAGCAGGGCAGCTACTACCGCTCAGACCATTTCATGCTGGCAAAGGCAGGCATACCGGCCTTCTCCGTGAAAATGGGAGACAAGATCGTAGGCAAGCCTTCTGAAGCGGCGAGCCAGGTATTTCAAAGCTACAACTCGAAGGACTATCACCAGCCTTCGGACGAGTTTCACGACGATTGGGATTTTAGTGGAATTGAGCAGACGGGGCGCTTCGGGATGCTATTGGGCGTAAATATCGCCAACATGGAAAAGCTCCCAACTTGGAAAGAAGGGGACGAGTTCCTGCCGGCACGGATGGCGAGCGGGGTGAAATGAATTAGTCTACAAATCCGCGCCAAGTCTTGCCTTTGTCGTCGCGCAAGATGACCCCGTAATTGTCAGAGATACCGGTGATAGATCGACCGTTTTCATCCCGGAAGCGATAGCGGATCATACCCTCGGAATCGCGCTCGGCGACGCCACGCCAAACACTTCCGTACTCGTCACGGAGCCGGATGTAGTCGCCTTCCCCGAATCCGTACACGGAGTTACGACTGCCACTTTGGAAGCGGAAAAAGCCGCCCGGGATCGTTTGGTATGCGCCGCGACGACGGTGAATCATAGATCTCAAGTATAAGGGTAATCTAGCCATTTCGTACTGATCTTTTTCACTCATATGTTGACTATTTATCTCTACTACCGCACTCGGTTGATGGACCTATAACACACATGCGAATGGTGGTGCAGAGGGTCCGCGAAGCACGTGTAGAAGTCGATTCAAACGTTGTCGGATCGATTGGAATTGGACTGCTGGTCTTACTCGGTGTCGAGAAAAGTGACGGGTTTGCCGACGCGGATTGGTTAGTAGGCAAGCTGACAGAGCTGCGCATTTTCAATGATGCCGAAGGCAAGATGAACCTGTCTGTGCGCGACGTGGGCGGAAGCCTGCTGATCGTGTCTCAGTTCACCTTGTATGGGGACTGCCGGAAAGGACGGCGACCCAGTTACGATCGTGCAGCTCCGCCGGAGCAGGCTCGCGAGCTGTACGAGTACGTGCTGAAGAAGGCGCGCGAGACAGGAGTGCCGGTCGAGGCCGGGATCTTTCAGGCCAGCATGGCGGTGTATCTGTGCAACGAAGGACCGGTCACGCTGATTCTCGACTCGCCGGCCGCCAACCAGGACTAATCCGGCAACCAGCGAAATCGCTCTACGAGTTCATCGACCGATCCTTCCGCAACGATGTGTCCGGCGTCGAAGAACACGGCTCTTGTGGCCAGGGCGCGGGCGAAGGAGACGTCGTGCGTGACGATGATTTTGGCTTGCGGCAGAGTCCGAAGAATCGTGATGAGTTCGCGTTGACCGGGCGGGTCGAGGAATGTGGTGGGCTCGTCGAGCACAAGAACCCGAGGCTCCATCACGAGCACGGTGGCAAGTGCGGCACGGCGTTTCTCGCCGGCGCTCAGTTGGAACGGAGGTTTGTTGGCGAGATGCTCGATCCCCAGTTGCTGCAGGATTGCCAGCGATCTCGAGCGAGCCTGCTCGGGTGAAGCGCCGAGGTTCAAGGGTCCGAAGGCGACGTCATCGAGAACGGTCGGCATGAAGAGCTGCTCGTCGGCATCCTGAAAAAGAACGCCGACCTGGCCGCGGATCTCGCGATAGTTACGAGGCTCGACGGGGAGTCCTGCAACGGACACCTTCCCTGAGGCCGGTGTCAGAAGACCGTTGAGATGCAGCACGAAAGTCGTCTTGCCGGATCCGTTGCCGCCCAGCAGCACGACCGTCTCATGGTCTTCGAGGTGGAAGTCGACGCCGCGCAGAGCTTCGGTTCCATCCGGATACCGGAAGGTGAGGCCAGCGACGTCGATCAGCGCCATATGTAGAAGCGCAAGGTCAGAAGAACAAGGACAAAGGTCAAAAAGAGAGTATCGCCGAAGCGGAACTGTTCCCTGTGCACGGTCTGAAGTTCGCCGTGGTAGCTGCGCGAAAGCATTGCCTGGTGGATGCGGTTGGCGCGGTCGTACGCACGAGAGAACAAGGTGGTCGCGCTACCGGTGGCTGCGGAGAAGGCGAGCTTGCGGTTGTTCCCGCCACCGCGGACGCGCGCGGCAATCAGCATGCTTTGCGCTTCAGAGACCAGCAGGAGCAGGTATCGATAGATCAGTTGCAGCACCGCCACGAGCGGCTCAGGAGCACCGAGGGAAGCGAGTGCTCGCGTGAATCGTGGCACACCAAGGACACCGAGCGTGAGCACCGCGGCGCAGGCGGACAGGTAGCTCTTCGCAAGCAGGAGGGCAGCAGACGACGTGTCGCCTGCAAACGCGGTGAGGAGCGAAAGGATGGCGCTGAATGGAAGTACTGCGGCAGCTCGGGCGAGGATCGAAAGAAGGGGAAGATTGGCGAAAGGTGCCGCCACAGCAATCAAGGCGGCGTGGACCAGCATGTAGCGCGTGGCTTCAGCCGGTTTAATGGACGAAACGGAGATCAGGAACAGGACAAGC
>DASQVJ010000074.1:0-4213 GCA_035640835.1 Bryobacteraceae bacterium | reverse complement strand
AAACTCCGATCGGCTACACGCAAAACAACTCGATCACGAGCTCGTTCAACAACACGATTCCGACCATCGATTTGGCGAATCCATACCCGAGCGGCATTCTGCAGCCGGTGGGCAACTCGCGCGGCTTGATGGCCGGTGTCGGAAGCAACGTGTCGTTTCTCGATCAAAACCACGGTGCGCCCATCGTGCATCAGTACTCGTTCGATATCCAGCGCGAGGTCGGCTGGGGTACCACGATTCTGGCCGGTTACGTCGGCAGCATCGGACGCAACCTGGTGAGCGGCGCTGCTGCGCTCAACATCAATCAGCTTCCGAGTCAATATCTGAGTCTCGGCAGCGACCTGAACACGGTGGTGCCGAACCCGGCAGCGGTGCCCGGTGGCACAGGCCTGCTCGGAGCGACGACAACACGCTCGCGAGCACTTCGTCCATTCCCGCAATTCGACCAGGTGTTGCTTAGCAACAGCGATGCCATCCGGTCGCGCTATGACTCGTTCGTGGTGAAGGCTCAGAAGAGGGCTACCAATGGATTGAGTTTGGTGGCAACATGGACGTGGTCCAAAATGTTCGACAACGCATTCGGCGGACCTGGCAGTAATCTCGGAACGAACGGCGGCTATCAGAATTACTACGATCTCGATGGCGAATACAGCCTTTCCGTGCTGCATACGCCGCATCGCTTGAGCACAGGCTTCACGTATGACCTTCCCTTCGGCAGGGGCAAGCCGTTTCTTTCGAATGGGCGATTGATGGATCTCGCTTTCGGCGGCTGGAGCGTGAACACCATCGGCATCATGCAAACGGGCTTCCCGTTGGCCATCCGGCAGCAGGCGAACAACAACAGCCTGATTGGTTTGAGCAACCAGCGTCCGAACGCGACGGGCGTCGATCCGAATCCGGGCGGGTCTTTTGCCAAGCGTCTGGATGGCTGGATTAACCCCGCTGCATTCTCTTCCGCTCCGGCGTTCACGTTCGGTAACGTCAGCCGCCATATCGACATGCGTGGACCGGGCCAGGTGAACTGGGATATCTCGCTGTTCAAGACCTTTGCGGTCTTTGAAAGTTTCCGGGCTCAGTTCCGCGCCGAGGCTTTGAACGCAATGAATACGCCGCTGTTCCGCGTGCCGGAAACTCGTACCGGCAACGCCAACTTCGGCAAGGTTACTTCACAAGCGAACTTCCCCCGTATGCTTCAGCTCGGCGTGAGGTTCTACTTCTAGCGACAACTCGAGAGTTCCGCCGGTCCTTTGTGGCCGGCGGATGGATCAACCGGTTTTTGCAAAGGGAAAAGGAAAAAACAATGTCAGAAAATCTCTCTCCAGAACAGGTGAAAGACTTCATCAAACGCGGCTTTAGTCGCCGACACTTGGGCAGGATCACTTCCGTGCTCGCCGCTGGCGCTGCGCTCCCCTTTTACAACGAGTCAGCCCTGGCACAGCTCTCGATGTTGAACGGGCCGATGCCGGCAGACGCTGTGAAGATCAACGCAAACGAGAATCCCCTGGGTCCCTGTGCTGAAGCCGCTGAAGCAATCTACGGCGTTGTGAAGAAGGGCGGCCGCTACATGTACGAAGAGACCTTCAGCTTCGCCAAGACGCTGGCGGATGTGGAAGGCGTGAAGCCGAACTACGTGCTCCCGTTTGCCGGCTCGAGCGATCCGCTCCATCGTGCAGTGCTCGCATTCACCTCGCCTGCCAAGCCGCTCATTATGGGCGACCCGGGCTATGAAGCGGGCCAGCGTGCAGCTGAGTTTGTCGGCGCCAAAGTCATCCGCGTGCCGCTGCAAAAGGACTTCAGCCACGACGTGAAGGCGATGGCGAAGGCTGATCCGAATGCGGGATTGATCTACATCTGCAATCCCAACAACCCGACCGGCACCATCACCAAGCGTTCGGACATCGAGTGGCTACTGGCCAACAAGCCGGCTGGAAGCATCCTGCTGCTCGACGAAGCCTATGTACACCTCTCGGAGAACGCAGTCGCCGGATCGGATCTGGTTGCCGCGGACAAGGACGTGCTGATCCTGCGCACCTTCTCGAAGATCTACGGCATGGCTGGCTTGCGTGCTGGTGCTGCCATCGCCCGTCCGGATCTTCTCAAGAAGATTCAGCCTTACGGAGCCGGTGCTCTGCCTCTCACCGGTATGGTCGGCGCGAACACCAGTCTGAAGGTGAAGACCCTGGTGCCCGAGCGCCGCAAGATCATCGCGGACATCCGCAACGATGTCTTCAGCTGGATGACGAAGAAGAACTACAGCTTCGTGCCGTCCGAGAGCAACAAGTTCATGGTGGACGTGAAGCGTCCTGGCGGCGAAGTCGTCCAATTGATGGCGCAGGAGAAGGTGTTCATCGGTCGCGTGTGGCCCGCCTGGCCGACACACGTCCGCGTAAGCGTGGGCACCAAGGAAGAGATGGAGAAGTTCAAGGTCGCATTCGCGAAGGTGATGGCCTAGTCTTCCAATCGTTTTGCGCGTACTTTTGGGGGCCGGTACGTTCTCCGGCCCTTGATCACGAGATTCGGTCGAGGGGCGATGTTCAAACTTCCCAAGTGGAGATATACCTCGCGCCAGTTTCTCGGAGATGCATTCGGTGGTGCCATCGCCGCGTTGATCGCCCTTCCTTACGGGCTTGCGCTGGCATCGCTTATGGGGCTACCCCCCGTCTTGGGCCTCTTTACGTCTCTGCTGACGGCGCCGATCACGGCGCTGCTGGGGCGAAATCCTGTTCTGATCGGAGGCACGGCGTCGGCGACCGTTCCCTTCCTTGCGCTCGCCGTGAAGCAGCAGGGAATCGGTGGCGCGGCCAAAATATCGATTGTCGCCTCCGTGTTCATGATGGCCTTCTGTGTGCTCAAACTCGGACGTCATATCTCCCGAGTCCCACACACCGTTGTGTCCGGATTCTCTTGCGGCATCGGAGCCATGATGGTGATCTCACAACTGCGGACCATCCTGGGAGTTCCGGTGCCGGTGGATGCTGGTTCGAACAATATGCTGAACCAGCTTTATACCGTCTTATACCGTGCCGATGAGACTCGCTGGGCGCCGCTGCTTCTCGGCCTGGTGGTGATTGCCTGCGCCTTTGCTTCCCAACGATTCTCGAATAAATTGCCTGCACCGCTCATCGGCGTTGCGGTTGCCGTACTGCTATCCAACCTTCTTCAATTCCACGAGCGCGAAGTCGGATCGCTGAACCTGAACATGCCGGACTTTGCCGGATTCGCCTGGACTCCGAAGGATGTCTATACCGTCGTACCCTCGGCGCTCGCTCTCGCCTTCGTCACCAGCGTGAACCTGCTGATCACATCCCGCGTGGTCGAGCACTTTCGCGGTCGTCATAAACATTTGAAGCCTTCCGATGCCGACGCAGAGCTGGGCGCGTATGGCATCGCGAACGTCTGCGCCGGAATGTTTGGGGCCCCCGTCAGCGTGGGCATTCCGGCGCGGAGCCTGGCGAACGTACGCTGCGGCGGGACCACGCGCATCTCAAACCTGATGCATGCGGGGTTCCTGCTGCTGATCTTGAAAGTGGGTTCCGATGTGGTCGCACGCATCCCGATTCCTGCGCTCGCCGGTGTCACGGCTTACGTCGGGATCTGCCTGCTCGAATGGAGCACCTGGCGGCGTTTGCCCAAAATGCGCCGTGTGGATGCGGCAGCGTTCTTATCCACCGCCTTCGCAGTGCTGCTTGTCAACGCAGTTGCTGCCGTCGCGGTCGGTTGCTCGATGTACGCGATGCATTGGGTCTATCGGCGATTTGTGCCCGATCTCAATGTGCAAAACGAGCCCGCTCGCGTCCCGATGTCGCAGTAGAATAGTTGTCTTCGTCAATCCTCCTTGATCAACGGCAGCCCCACCGGACTGCCGTTTGTTTTTGAATCACCCGCCCGACATGGCGCCAACTACCAGAAACGGCTCGGAAGCGTTGGCGACTGCTTCGGGCAGCGGTGCATCGGGCGACTCGAACGAAAGGTCTTGGGCACACGCAAAGAAGCGCACATATGGACGACGACGAAGCGTGTCGTGGTCGCGAATGGTCCCTCGAAGCATGGGATAGCGCGACTCGAGAGCGTCGAGTATAGACCTCTGGGTAATCTCGCCATCAATATCGAGTTTGACTTCGCCGTCCACGCGAGCCAGCGTTCGCAAATGCGCAGGCAGCACTACCCGGATCATGACAACGTCTGCACCTCAACCGAAAGCACGGGTGGAAGA
>DASQVJ010000073.1:0-5580 GCA_035640835.1 Bryobacteraceae bacterium | reverse complement strand
TGGCACCAACGCCAAAGTCATCGTCGATGAGGCCGTCCGGCTCCTCACGGACAACGGCTCGTATGAGCGCATGGCCCTCGTTCACAACCCTTACGGAGATGGCCGCGCAAGCGAGCGCATTCTCGCTGCAACCCGTTCATTCTTCGAGCAATATAGTTCGAAAAAACTGTCCGAAAAGGCCTGATTTCGGCCTTTCGGAACGCGTTGTCTTTCCACCCCGATTTCTATTCTTGCTGGCAGTAGAGGAGTTCACATGACCCAGCAAGACCACACGGTATACAGACGCAGAACCCGCCGGTCCGCCCGAACTGGCGCGCCCGCTTTAGCTGACACGCTTTCGGCCAAGATCATCGGTCAGCCGAATGCGATGACCGCGATCGCTCCTTATATCCACCTGTTCCAGTCAGGGTTGGCGCCCGAAGGACGGCCGCTCGGCAATTTTCTGCTGCTCGGGCCCACCGGAACCGGGAAGACCCGCACCGTGGAGGTTCTCGCTGAGACGCTCCATGGGAGCCCTCGTAACATCCTTCGCGTCGATTGCGGCGAGTTCCAAATGGACCACGAGGTCGCTAAGCTGATCGGTGCTCCTCCGGGCTACCTGGGTCATCGCGAAACGCAACCCCTCCTGAGCCAGGCAAAGATCAACAGCGTTGCCAGCGAGCGCTGCGCCATCTCCATCGTCCTGTTCGACGAGGTCGAGAAGGCCGCGCCTTCGCTCACCCGCCTGTTGCTGGGCATTCTCGATAAGGCCATCCTGAGGCTCGGCGACAACAATGTCGTGAACTTCGAGCGTTGCCTCATCTTCCTCACCAGCAACCTTGGAGCTCAGAGCATGATGAAGGAACTCGGTCCCGCGTTCGGTTTCGGGGACAATCGCCAAGCAAGCAAACAGCAGCAGGCCGGAAGGCTCGAAAGCCTCGCAATGTCCGCTGCCCGCCGGCACTTCTCACCGGAGTTCGTCAACCGGCTCGATGCGGCGATTACCTATCAGCCGCTCTCCGAGGAGTCGCTCAAACGCATCCTCGACCTCGAGCTCGAGAACCTGCAAAGGCACATCCTCCACCGTCTGGGCGAGCGCGCCTTCACGTTGCATGTGCCATGCAAAGCCAAAGCGTTCATCCTGCGCGAGGGCACTAGCTCCCAATACGGCGCTCGCGAAATTAAGCGGACGATCCACCGTCACCTGACACAGCCCTTAGCCGCGCTGGTGAGCGAAGGTGCCATCGCTCCTCGTGGTCGAGTGGTGGCAAGCTATGTCGAGGAAGAGTCGAAGATCGTGCTGAAGCCGGCTGCCTAGGGCAGCTGACGTAGCGCGGATTCGGAGGGGGCGCTGCGCCACGTGGTCGTTTCTACGATGCTGCGGCCTTCCTTCAAGAACAACTCCAGGCGGAATCGAATCTCCGGCGCCAAGTGCCGGTAGAGTACGGTTCCGTTCTGTAATTGGGGCGCTTCCATGGACACCGTCGTGCTGGTGTTCCCCTCCGTGACCGTCAGAATGCCTCGAGTCGCCTGCTGGACCGCGGGCGATTGCCGGTCCCAACGAACCAGAACGCTCGAGTCCTTCCGCTCGGCCGACAGGTTCAGTGAATAAGGATCTGCCGCCGATGAGACAACACCTGTGGGAAAAACCAACCCCGCGTATTGCATCCCAAGCACGATTCCCAAAAGCACGAGCATCACACCCAACGACAACCAACCGAGACGAGCTTTCCAAGGCCGAGGTGCAGGCTCATCCAGGCTATAACCGGACAGCCTGAAAGGCTCTTGAACGGGCTCCGGTGCTGCCGCGATCGGTGCCGTTTGCGGAACTTCCTCTACTGCAGCCGGAGGTCGGCCCCAGCCGGTTGTGCTCGGAACCGATTCGGGCCTGGACAACGGAACGACCGGTTCGGGCTTCTCTAGGGGCTCCTCTTGTATGAGTGCAGGTGCTGCGGGGACCGCCTTCAACCGCACAGGTCGCACGGGCTCAGGGACCTCGCCGCTCTCGCCCATCAACTCTCGCTTGCGGAATGGAAACTCGAGATACGAGGCGTTCAGCGGCAGAACGCCCTTCTCCTGGAAGAAGAATCCCGCCTGGCTTGCCCGCGTAGCATAGGGCTTCACGAGCATCGCTACGTGATACGGATCGGTGAAGTACTCGCGGAAGAAGCGGATGTCACCTTCGTCCGGCTGCAGGCCGTCGCGTGTGTGGCTTCGGAAGAAGCCCACCGTATAAACCGGCTTCCCCGAGGAAGGATCGAATTTGGCAAGTGAGGTTCGGAACCTCTGAAGGTCGTCAGGTGAAAGCTGATATGACGGTCCGAACGCGTACTCGCAAGATACCAACTCGAAATCTTGAACCGTGATGAGGATGTGGTGGTCGCCCGTCGGCTCAATCGATCCAAGCAATATCCCACCGACCTCTGTGCCCCGGCGGCGCACGGCGCCAAAGCCGCGCATCACTTCCGGATTGAGGCGGTCAACGACATCCAGGGCCAGCCGGATTTCATAGGGCTTGCCGTCAACAGACCAGATGCAATATTGCCCCGTGGAGTCGATTGGCACTCTTTTTCTATCGTAGGCCGCAGCAACATCGAAGCTCAACTGCGACGGTGCATACTGAGCAGTTGTGGGCGGCATTCTTTTTGTTGTGGCAACACCCATCGGAAACCTCGAAGATATGACCTACCGTGCTGTCCGCGTGCTTGGAGAAGTGGACCTGATCGCGTGCGAAGACACCAGGCACACACGAAAACTGCTGGACCACTATGGAATTGCGAAGCCGCTTGTGAGCTATCACGAACATAACGAAGCCGAACGTACTAAGGAACTGGTGGAAAACCTTAAAGGAGGTAAGAGAATCGCGTTGGTATCCGACGCAGGAACACCTCTGGTTTCCGACCCGGGCTATCGAGTCGTAGTGGCCGCAGCCGCCGAGGGTATTCGGGTGGAGCCGATTCCCGGCCCATCCGCCCTTCTGGCCGCCTTGACCGTCGCGGGACTCCCGACCGATGCTTTCTATTTCGGCGGCTTTCTGCCAGCCAAGAGCGCGCAACGCCGCCGCACACTCGCCGAGCTCGACGCCCTGGATTGCACCCTCGCCTTCTACGAGGCTCCCCATCGGCTGCAGGAAACGCTAACCGACATCGCCGAGGTCTCACCCAAACGAACCGTTTGTGTTTGCCGTGAGTTAACCAAGCTGCACGAAGAGGTGGTTCGCGGGACGGCGGAAGAGGTTTTGGCTTCGTTTCGTCAAAAAGAGGTGCGCGGCGAAATCACACTCCTGCTCGGCAAACCGGTACAAAAGGAAAGCGGCGATCCCAAGGAGATCGCCGCTGAGGTGATGAAGTTGATCGAGACCGGTACGCCCCGCATGGACGCGATGAAAGCGATTGCGAAGCGCTACGGCCTCTCGAAACGTGCCGTGTACGACGCGCTCGAGGAAAGCTAAACCCGGTTCAGCCCGAAGCGCTGGATCGCAATCACCAGCAAAAGCGCCGACCCGAACAACAACCAGGTGGATGGTTCAGGGATAGCCGCGTCATTGATTCGGACAGTGCCGGATCCAGCCAGTTGGAACTTGTCGCCGAAGAGGTAAACCAGACCTTCGTCGCTGACCGCGGTATTGCTCGCAATCTCGACAGTGGTGCTACCCGGCGCCAGCGCCGTGAAGTTCAAGGTTCCGAGCAGCAGCGGATTGCTGTTCGGCGTGGCCGAATCGATGCCAAGGAAGTCCGCGGTGATCGCGAGAACATTCGGGTTACCATCGCCGGCGTCTACGAACAACGGTCCGAAGGTGAAGCCATTGAACAGCACCAATCCTACATTGCTGAAATTGAGATTGAATCCGTACCCGGTGATCACGTCGGACTCGTACGGTGGAGCAAACGGGTCGTTCACGATCACGTTAACGGTGAAGCTCTGGCCGACGGTGAGTGTGTTCGAAGAGAAGTCCAGGTTGAGAGTTGCAGCACTGACCTGGCCGCCCATCAAGAGGGCGGCCAGTGCGAATAGGGGAGTTAGAATGCGCATGTTTTCCTTGTTCTTATTCGTTTTGCACTTATGTCCAAGCTAGATCCCGACGATCGTAAAGGCCCTGGCGGCCAAGGTGAACAATCGGTTGTCGTTCAGCGAGATTACGCCGTCGCCATCCATATCGATGCGGCGGTCAACACTGCTGGCCGGCTTGCCGATTGCTGCGCGCATGATCGCTGCGTCGGCTGAGTCCACGTCGCCGTCGTTGTCGAAATCGCCGGTCAGCGGGTTGAATCCAACCAGCACCGGATCGTGATCGGAGGCTCGATACTGCGTGGTGTCCGTCCATGATGCGGGCTTCGAGTCCTCCGTGTTGTAATCGATCGCCGCCGGTTCATCGGCGTTGATGTGGTACTCGACGGTGCCCGTCGTGACCCGCTCGAATGCCGTCGACGCGATCGCGTGGTCGAGCGCACCGGACATGTTGTCGAAGTTGTACGAGTAGTAGAGGAAGCCTTGCGTGAAGAAGTCGAGCAAGGGCTTGTAGCCCGCCCCGACCATCACGTCGATCGGATCTTCCTGCCGGTAAGCGTTAAAATCGCCGACTAGAACCACCTTTCGGCTGCCTGCCGGATTGGGGTCGCTGGTCGGATTGCTGGCGAGCCAGGAGACCGTATCATTCGCGATCTGCACGCGGGTGGCGTTGTAGGCTCCCTGGCCGTCGTTCTGATCCGCGTCGGCGCCCGAAGCACCACTTGAGCTCTTCGACTTCCAGTGCACCACGACGACCGTAAATTCCTGCAGGTCCGTGCGCGATCCGTCGAACGGACGGAAGCGCTGTGCCAGATTGACGCGGCCAGTGCCCGCATTCGCCTGGGACGCAAAGGAGCCGATCGGAGTCACGCGCGACGGCTTGTAGATGATGGCTTGAGTGATGAGATCAGAGCCGAGGCTCCCACCTGTCGGAACCAGCGTGTACTGGTCGCCAGGCGTGGCATTCAGGGCGTTTAGGAGATTGCCGATAGCCTGCGAATCCGAGATCGGAAGGGTCGCGCCGTTGTTCTGAATCTCCGTCAGTCCGATGACGTCCGCATCGAGAGTGCGGAGGGCTGCGACAATCTTGGCGCGTTGTGTCGCAAGCTCGCCGGCCGTGTTCGCGCCGCGGCTGTTCAGGGTCGTGAAGAAGTTGAGAACGTTCGAGCCCGCGACCTTGAAGACCCTTGAACCGGTTCCTACGCTGGCCGGAGCACTCGGACGAGGATTCGTTGCCGTGTTCAGCGTCAACACGACGGTCGGGTTGAGCTGATAGGCGCCGAAGCGATAGTCGACCACTGCGGTCCAGTTCGGGTTGACTTCAACTCCCGCTCGCAGCGTGTTGGTCGCTGAGAACGACGGGTAGTAGGGAATGGAGGTGATGTTCGATTGACGCGAGAAGTCGTTCAGGATCACGCGGCGCGCGTCGTACGAAGCGAGAACCGAATTCGCCGCGGCGCCCGGCTCGGCGACCTGCGTGGGCGTGAACAAGCGGCCACCGGAAGAGATCTCCATCTCGCCGAAGGTTTGCAGGTTGAAGCCGCCAGTGAGCGTCATCGGCGACGTCACCCGGACCAGCATGCCCTCGAACTT
>DASQVJ010000072.1:0-4786 GCA_035640835.1 Bryobacteraceae bacterium | reverse complement strand
CGCGTCAACTTCAACCGGAGTCTCCAAGATTATCGGAACATCTCCAGGAATGAGATGCGCCACATCTTGGAATGCCATGATGGACGCGTAGGAGAGAGGGTCATGCTTGCTGGCCGTGTTCACCTCACTGATGTGGACTTGCTGTAGCTTCGATCCGAAATCCTTGAGGATCAGGTATGCCTCGGTCATTGTCGGATCGCATTGGCGTGCGTGCCCAATGTCGAAACAAAGGGACGCTGCGGGCAGTTGCGTGAAGATGCGGTCAAGTTCCTGAGCCGTCCTGCCGATCGGCTTACGCTTGTCCATGTTCTCGACGCAGAGCAATGCCCCGAACTCACGCCAGAGAGACAAATCATGGAGCGCGTCGGGGTGTACGACGATCGGCCAGTCTCGACGCAATTCTTTGTGGAGGCTGCTCCACAACGCGGGTTCCCATTCCGGTGCAAACTGGCTTGGTGCGTGAATCGAGATATAAGTGAAAGCCTGTAGGTCCAAATCGTCGAGTGCGTCCAGCAGCGGTATTAGTTCCGATTGGCGAAGAGCTGAAAGTTCAACGACCGGGCAGTTGTTTGCCCGGCACATTGCGAGCCCGCGGCGAAAATCAGCGTATGCGAGCGCGCCGGTGGAGAATCCAATTGGTCGCATCAAAAGACACCGTAGTTTTTTGTAAGCTCGTCCATCCCACTCGTCGGATCGAACAAGAGTCTCAAGAGGCCATCCCGATAACTATGGCTTAGCTGCCGCGCTCCTTGGTACACGGAATCGGTCTCGGCGTCGCCCTCGGCGAGAGATTCGAGATGATCCCTCTTGTTCTTATCGGCGAGGATTCCAAGGAACTCGTTGTATGACCCGAGGATCTGACCTGCCGCCTCGTCGAGGTGTGGGTATCGCAGAAGTACTCCGGAAACGATTTCGAGCGGGGTTTGCTGGAACATCTGGCTGTAGTAGTTGACGATTTGTTCGTCCCGATCTGGGCTATCCGCAATCTTGGACCATTCCTTAGGACTATGATCCAAATGGCACTGGAAGCACGCTAGCAGGCCCGAAACATAGATCAGCTTTCGCGACATTCGTAGCTTGATGTTCCGTATGGCCCAACCCTTTCCTGACCTTTTGCGCAGCTTGTATGCGAAGTCTACGGCCATGGTTCGCCAATACCGCGCGAAGTCGTTCTGCAGGAAACGAGGAACTCGGAATTGTGAGCCTTTCCAGAAGCCCCGATCTTCGCGAAGGTAGCGGCTCAGAATGCTCCTCAATACGCGGGTGTACGCATCCTCTCGTCCGACAGGGGCAGACTCCAATAATAGGAGCAATCTTCGCGTCGTATTCCGGTTCGTGTCGTCCTCGCCACCGATGTCATGTATCAGGTCATGGCTGAACACCATGGCGCTGAACGTTCCCTCAGCACCGGTCGGTTTTCCGGCGATGGCGTCAACAATTTCGTTGATCTTCGCGGTGAGGTCGTAATGCTGTGGGTCGGCAGAGCCATCCACTAGCAGCGTCCAGTCGATGTCGCTGCCTGAGGTGAACTCCTTGCGCGCCAGTGATCCGGAGACGACGATGACCGTATCCGCCGAGTCGAACCGTTTTAGCGCTTCCCGCAGCTGTGTTGTTGTGCAATTCGCCTTCTCTCGCGCGTCGCGAAGATGCGTCCAATCCGCACCGAGTCGTTGTTCAAGTTGATCGACCGTAGAGGCGTCGGTCATGCGGGTGTTCGAGAGTCCCGGCGAATGCTGTCACACCGGAACAATCATTATGGCGCAGGGGCTGACCGAGGCTCGAGCCGGGCCGGTTTGAAGTGATGGAGGGCCCCAATGGCCTGCCAGCGAAAGACAATCGAAATCGGCGAGTGATTGATGCCCGGATGCACAAGTTCCGCGATGTATGTGAACATCTGCCCGAGGCGGAACGGGATGTCAACAACGAGTCTCCACCGCCTGTTTGGTGCGCCAGTCTCCATCGCCATTCCCGCGGAATTCGGAAGTGGGGTTGGGGGAAATTCGAAATTTTGTGAATGATCCACTGCTCGCGGCAACGAGGATGGAAAGGGCTGGGAGCATGGGAAGTTAGTTCGGAAACCTCGCGAGTTTCGTGCTGGGACTGAGCGTTGTGAGTTGGGAGGTGGTCGGTCATCTGAGCATGAGGGTCGGGCTTGAAAGCCCGACGCAGCGTAAACGCTACCCTCCATCAGAGGTGGAGCGGGTGAGGTTGAGAGAAGATGTTTACGCTCCTCGGCAGTGCCTCTGATGACAATGATTTAGCAATATTTCCTTTTGAGAGGAGTCATCAACTGCTCGCGGCAACGAGGGATGAAAAGGGCTGGGAGCATGGGAACTTAGTTCGGAGCCTCGCGAGTTCGCGTGCTGGGGCTGAGCGTTGTGAGTTGGGAGGTGGTCGGGTGTATGAGCGGTCGGGCTGAAGCCCGACGCAGGCTAAAGCCTACCCTCCATCAGAGTTGGAGAGAAGAGGTCTACGCTGCTTGGGAGTGATCCGTCACAGCGGGGGATGTTTAAACGAGGATATCCTTCACCACGTCGCCGAAGACGTCGGTGAGGCGGAAATCGCGGCCGGCGTAGCGGTACGTCAGTCGTGTGTGGTCGATGCCGAGTTGGTGCAGTAAGGTTGCGTGCAGGTCGTGGATGGAGACACGGTTCTCTACGGCCTTGAATCCGAACTCGTCGGTGGCTCCATACGCGAGGCCGCCTTTCACGCCGCCGCCCGCGACCCACATGGTGAAGCCGTAAGCGTTGTGATCCCGGCCCGTGCCGCTCTCGGACACTGGGGTCCGGCCAAATTCACCGCCCCACACAACGAGTGTGGAATCGAGTAAGCCGCGGCGCTTCAGGTCGCGGATCAGAGCGGCTGCGGCCTGATCCATGTCTGGGCAGCGTTTCCGGAGATTCGTCTCGATGTCTTTGTGATCATCCCAGACCTGACCGGCTCCGTAGTTGACGTGAATGTAGCGGACTCCGCTCTCCACCAGGCGCCGCGCCAGCAGGCATCCATTCGCAAACGGAGTGTTCCCGTACTCCTGGCGGATTGCCTCCGACTCCTTGCGTATATCGAACACGTCCATCGCCTCAAACTGCATCCGGTACGCCGCTTCCATCGACTTGATGCGGCCTTCCAGATATTCGTCCGCACCGAACGACTCACTAAAGCTCCGGTTCAGCGCCTGCATCGCGTCCATTTGCCGCCGCTGCAACTTCGCATCCAGCCAGGTATTGCGCAGATCCGGGATCATCTTCTCCGGTTCCACTTCGGAGCTACTGAAGGAAATGCCCTGATGCTCTGCCGGAAGGAATGCGGAGCGGGACAACGATCCGCCTCCACCAGAAGTGCCAGGTCCCAGCACGACAAATGCCGGCAAGTTCTCGTTCTCTGTTCCCAGACCATAGGAGATCCACGCTCCGGTCGAGGGCCGCGTGGAGAGAATGCTGCCCGTGTGGAACAAGCTGCGCGCGGGCGTATGCGTGGGGTTGAACGTATACATGGAGCGGATCACGCAAACCTCGTCGATCACCGAACCGAGTTGCGGTAACAGCTCACTGACCTCGACGCCGCTCTTTCCGCACTTGCTGAACGAAAACGCCGACGGCAGCAGTCCACCCGTCTGTCGCTCCGTTCGCAGATCTGCTGAAGACGGTCGCTGTCCCTGGTACTTCACCAGCGCCGGCTTGGGATCGAACATGTCGACCTGCGACGGTCCGCCTGTCATGAAGAGACAGATCACGTGCTTCGCTTTGGGAGGAAGCTTTGGCCCAACATAGCGGCCTAGAGTCGCTGCGTCGGCACGCTGGTCAGCCAACAGTCCGGCCAGTCCGACTGAGCCGATTCCTCCGCATAAAGACTGAATCAATGAACGACGCGAGAGTTTTTCCTTCATGGCCAGAAGATCAATTCGTTACTCGACAAAAGTATGTGGGCGTATTGTTCCAGGGTGCCGTCACCCAGATAAGTCAAGGCCAGATCCAATTCGTTCGGACTCGGTTCCCGACCGAGGACGCGACGGAACAGTTCCTGAATCCTGGCAGTATTGTCGGGCTCCTGCTCCACACTCTTCGCCAGCGCCTGCGATCCTTGCCGCATGAACTCGCTGTTCATGATGAAGAGTTGCTGCAGCGAAGACGTAGTCAGATCGCGATTCGGAGCCGTTTGCGAAGCGTCGGGAAAGTCATATAGGCGGAAGAGCTTGCTCAGCCGTCCGCGACTCACGCGTGAGTACACCGTACGGCGAACGCTGGTCTCGGCATCCACATCCTCCGACGGACCATACATCTGATCACTCAGCCGACCCGTGACACGCAGCAGGGTATCCCGATAGGATTCCACATCCATGCGCCGGGGATTCATACGCCACAACAATGCATTCGCCGGGTCCGCTTGTGCCGCGTCTGCGCGAGGGCGGCTCGACTGGGAGTACGTCGCCGACAACATGATTTCGCGATTCAGCCACTTCAATGACCAACCGTGCGCGATGAAACGAGCCGCCAGATCGTCGAGGAGTTCCGGGTGGCTGGGCTTTTCGCCTTGCGTTCCGAAATCGCTGGCAGTCGGCACCAGAGGTTTGCCCATGTGCCAGGCCCACACTCGGTTCACCATCACACGGGCGGTCAGCGGGGCGGCATCCGTCAAAATGCGATCGGCCAGTTCCAGCCGGCCAGACCCTCGAGAAAACTTCGAGTCGCCTTTTGACAACACGGTAGGAAAGTGCCGCGGAACCACCTCACCGGGCGTCGCTACATTACCGTGCAGCAGCACCGGCATATCGCGCACCTCACCGGGC
>DASQVJ010000071.1:0-4362 GCA_035640835.1 Bryobacteraceae bacterium | reverse complement strand
CGGCATTGGCGTAGATATTCACACCGAACTGGCGCGAGTTTTCCATGGGCTTACCGTTGAGTGTCAGGATCACGTCCTTTTCCTCGATGCCGGCTGCTTCGGCCGCGCCGCCGGGCCGGACATCCGAGACCAGGACGCCCCAAGTGCGGTTAAGACCGAGTGCCTGCGCGAGTCCGTACGAGATCGTTTGCGTCACCAGCCCGATCTGCCCACGCCTGACGAAGCCCTGCTGTCGAATCTGCGCGTACACGCTTTTGACGATGTTCGACGGTGCCGCAAATCCCACACCCGCATTCGAACCGGATGACGACAAAATCGAGCTATTGATTCCCATCAGCCTGCCCTCGGCATTTACCAGCGGGCCACCGCTGTTGCCTGGGTTGATGGCCGCATCGGTCTGGATATAAATCATCGGATCGTCCGGTCGAACCTGTCGTGCTACGGAGCTCACCACACCCATCGTTACCGAGTTCTCAAGTCCGAATGGACTTCCGATAGCGAATACCAGTTGGCCTTGACGCAAGCTCTCCGAGTCGCCGAACGGCAGATGCGGGAAGTTCTTGCCGTCGATCTTGACCACGGCCAGGTCGGTTTCACGATCCTGCCCAATCACCTTGGCAGTGACAAGACGGCCGGCGCGTTTCAAGATCGAGTGGGCGGGCTCGTTTTTATCTGCCGGCTCATGCACGAGCACTTGAACATCCTCGGCACCGCCGACAACGTGCGCGTTGGTCACGATATACCCTTCCGGGTCGACCATGACACCGGATCCAGTGCCGCGGCTCGTCCGGACCAATTGACGGTCGTCGCCCGAATCCAGCCTACGAGTAAGAATCTGAACCACTGCGGGGTCGACACGATCCACCAGTTCCTGGAACATCCTGCTAAGTGCCGGTAGCGAGCCGGGACCACTCTGGGCCGTAAGCGGTCTGCAGACCAGCAGGACGAGTGTCAAACACCAGGTCGGCCGCATAATTTCAGGATAGAGCCTTTGGCGAGAAACCAATTCGACGGCGCCGCGTAACCTCATGCGGGAGGAATCGTGAAATAAAAAGTCGAGCCCAGGCCTTCTTCGGATTCCACCCAAATCCTCCCACCGTATCGTTCGACAATCGTCCGGCAAATCGCGAGGCCCAAGCCACTGCCCGGATACTGTTCGCGTGTGTGCAGTCTCTTGAAGAGGCCGAAAATAAACTCCTGGTGCATCTCGGGGATGCCGATTCCGTTGTCCTGGACACCTATCGTCCAGAAACCATCGTCATCCTTTGTCGCGTGAATACGCACCTGCACGCGATCGGTTGGCGATCGAAATTTCAGTGCGTTCGATAGCAGGTTGTGCATCAGCGAAACAAGTGGAATTCGTTCACCTTTCACTGTCGGTAACGGATCGTAGGTGATCTCAGCGTGCGTTTCCGCGATCGCGGTATGCAGGTGAGCCTTTGCAATCTCGACGACTTCACCCAGCTCGAGCGCTTCCGGGCGCGAGCTCGGCAGCTCGCTCATGGCCCAGTAGTCACGCAGATCTTTCACCAACTGCTCGATTCGCCGAGCTCCTTCCACTTCGTAGTGGAGATAAGCTCGCGCTTCGTCCGACAGCTCGTGACTAAAACGATTCAATAACAGCTGGCTGAAGACGATGACCATGCGGACCGGCTCCTGCAGGTCGTGACTGGCCGCGTAGGCGTACTCGCGGAGATCCTCGTTGACTCGAGCGAGGCGCCGATTGGCGTGTTCAAGGGCCTCCGTTGCCGCCTTTTGGGATTCGATGACGGAGTTCACGCCGATCCAGCGAGTGACTGCTCCCCGTTCGTCGCGAAGTGCCTGCGCGCGCCCCACAACCCAGCGATACTCGCCGGTGGAGTCGCGAAGTCGTGCTTCTACTTCGTAGTTCGCACCGGTTCGGACGCTCTCGGCCCAAACGGCTTTGACCCTCTCGAGGTCATCCGGATGAACCATGATTGCCCAACCGTCGCCCTGCAACTCGTACATCGACTTGCCCGAAAACTGGGCCCAGCGTGCGTTGTAGTACATCACCTGTCCGTACCGGTCGGCTATCCAGACCATGTCGGGCAGAGCGTCCATAACGACGCGAAGCGACTGCTCACTCTCCTGAACCGCACGCACCAGACGCTTTGTCTCGATCCTGTTCCAGAGTGCATGAGCAGCGTGCTTCAGAAGTGTCACTTCGGCATCTGTCCAAACTCTGGGCTTACGCGTCGCGGCCAGCAAGAGGCCGATCCATTGGCCCGCCCGATGGAGAGGAACCAGGACGAATGCGCCAATAGAGGCCAGCTCCGGGCTCTCAGGAGCACGACTGAGACCCGAATCCGCTTGAACGTCGTGAACCACCACGGTTCTCCCTGCCCGAGCCTCGTTCAAGGCGGTCCGGCCGAATATTTCGACGGCATGCCGGTCGCGCAACGATTCTACTCCGGCGGTTTGCGCAAAGAGGACCACCACCTCGCGACCAGCCACCACTTCCGCTAACACGCAGCATTCCAGGTTGAGGGTTCTTGCGAGCGCCTGCGAAGCGGCATCGAACACGTCGTGCTCGGCGGCGGGGCTCGCCGTGATCTCCGTCAAGTGATCCCGGAGCTTCTCGAACTCAGAAGCCTCGACCAGGGCGGTGATGTCTGTGCTCACACCAAACCAGCGTGTTGGCTGAGCCTTGGCGGTGCTCAAAGGCACGGCTCTCGAGAGAAACCATTTGTACTCGCCAGTTCGGCTGCGGAGTGGATGAACGTCCTCCCAAGCCTCGGTGGCTCGAGCCGCTCGCTGGAGTTTGCGTGTCGATCGAAAGATGTGATCAGGGTGCTGCACGCGTCGCCAACCTGCCCCCTGCAGTTCGGCGAGGCTCATGCCCGTAAACTCCAGGCACCGCCGGTTACACCAATGCAGCTCACCCTGCGCATCGCTGATCCACGCGAGCACCGGCAAGAGTTCCATTAGTCCACGGAGATGTTGGTGTCCATCATCTCCACTCGTCTTGGTCGAAACCTCACGCAAGACGACAAGTATGCGAGAGGGACTCACAGGGCGCGCACATATCTCCACGGAGCGCGTCGATCCGTCGCTCCGAAGTAGCTCACATGAGCTAAGGATTTTCTCGGTCGAGATACCCTTGGCAAGCTGTTCGAGCTGCTGGCGGCAGCTTGTTTCCGTGAGTCTGTTCAGGAAAGCGGACCATGTCAGCGAACCGGCGGATCCGAGCCACTCAAAAAGGGTCGCGTCGTCTGTCTCCAGAATGCCGTCTGGAAGCTCGCATTCGAACACGTGGAAGCCAGTCAAATCGAGAAAAAGACGCAAACGATCGTGCGTTTCCGTGCCCGGCAACATGGCAGGACTCCCTTCGGTGCTGTGCGACTCTGTCAAACTGTGCTCCCGTCAAGCGATTCGGCGTCCCAGCCGGAGTTCAGCACGATTGTTAAACCGTTGTTGTAGAACAATAGCCCCGCCAGCGCCGATTTGCAATAGCGATAGACTGGAGGTAATCCCATGGAAAACAAGAATTCTTTCGGCGCGGCATCCACGTTGCGCGTTAAGGACCGTGATTATCGGATCTTTCGCCTGGAAGCGCTGGAGAAGCACGGCGTCGCGACGCTGTCCCGCATACCTTACTCGATTCGAGTGCTACTGGAGAACCTGCTTCGCTTTGAAGATCAGAGGACCGTACGCAGCACGGACATCGAGTATGTAGCTCGCTGGGAGGCGGCGAAGAAAGCTTCGGAGATTCAGTTCCGGCCGGCGCGTGTGCTGCTTCAGGATTTCACGGGAGTGCCTGCCGTTGTCGACCTGGCCGCGATGCGCGATGCCCTGCGCTCGCTCGGCGCCGATCCGGCTTTGGCCAATCCTTTGATTCCTGCTGACCTGGTGATCGATCACTCGGTTCAGGTGGATGCCTTCGGCTCTAGCGAGGCATTTGGAATTAACGCACTGCTCGAGTTTCAACGGAATCAGGAGCGCTATGCGCTGCTTCGTTGGGGGCAAACCGCATTCAACAATTTCCGCGTGGTTCCTCCGGATACGGGCATCGTCCACCAGGTGAATTTGGAGTATCTGGCTCCTGTTGTGTTCTCGAACAAGACAGCGACGGGTGTTGAGGCCTACCCAGACACCGTGATGGGCACGGATTCACACACGACGATGGTCAACGGTCTCGGTGTGGTGGGTTGGGGCGTGGGCGGCATTGAAGCGGAGGCTTGCATGTTGGGCCAGCCGATCTCAATGCTGCTGCCTCAGGTGGTCGGGTTCAAGTTGAAGGGCACGCTGGCTCCAGGCGCAACGGCGACCGATCTGGTTCTGACGGTCACGCAGATGCTTCGCGCCAAGGGCGTGGTGGGTAAGTTTGTCGAGTTTTACGGG
>DASQVJ010000070.1:0-3983 GCA_035640835.1 Bryobacteraceae bacterium | reverse complement strand
GGACACAGACGACTGGTGGAAACTCGCCGAACGCGACCAAGTTAAAGTATCAGGCCTGAGCGCCTTGCAATTGTGTGCGTATAACTTCCAAACGTCCGTACCGGCGGAGATCAACTGGTATCTCTACCACAAGGTTGGCTGCCGCAAGACGACGCAAGACAAGAAGAACTTCAAATTTCATAGCGACGCGTCGCCGGGCACGGTGTATCTGCCGATCGTTCAAATGGATGAGGTCCTGATCACCGCTCCCGGACCGGAACCTGTACCGGAGCCGCCGTTAAAGATGTGGTTTGGTGTTGGCGAGAAGCACGGGGGCATTCTTGGAATCAGCGGGAAGGAGAACATCAACGGAGTTCTGTTCGCCGCCCATCGCTTTCCCGAGTGCATGCAGTTCATGGCCGAGGGGTGGCGAGTGGGCCCCGGCCTGGGTGGCGGAATCGGCATCACGGGAGTGATTGTGACCGGCATGGATCAACACTCCGAACTCAACGGCTTTGTGAAAGCTGCTGATTGGGACTTCAACGTGAGTGTCGGAGCGAACGTTGGCAAGGCCGTGAAGCTTGGAAAACTGGCTCCCGCAGTTGAGTTCTTCAAGAAGTTGAACGTCGGGAAGGTTGCCTCGTTTGTGGCTCGGATGAATCAGATCGGCGCCAGCGCAAGCGATACGGCTGAACTGATGAAGCAACTACGGGGCTTGAAGGAAGCCATGAACCTAGACCCGAACAATCCGGATGTTTTTGCGTTCGATATCCCGTTCGTTCCGGGCACACTGGAGGTCTCGTTCTTCTTCGTAGCGTCGGAATACAAGAGCCTGGGTCTGATCAACCGCTAGACGATCGTTGATTCCGACCTGGACAGGTCAGCGATGCAAACAGGAGGTCCAAGACAAAGTCGACGTCCGAGGCATCGTTGTACCGGCACAAACATAACAACCGGCGTTCGATAAGTCCTCTGGTGAGGTCTGCCACCGTGAGCGCGGCCAGTTCAGGGTCGACGGGTCGGATCTCGCCTCGGGCCACTGCGGACGCAAACATCTGGACCAAATGGCTCACACCCTCTCGGAGGACCTGGTAGAGTTCAGGACTTACTCGAGCGCCTCGTAGCATCATCGAGCGGGTCTCTCCAAGGTAAATGCGGATGAACTCCTGGTGCGTTTCGAGGTGCTCCATTTTGGTCTGAACGTACGCATTCAGCCGCTCACGCCAACTCCCCGCGGCGTCCATTCGCTCGCGAGTCAGATCGTTCAGTGCATGGCCATCTTCAATCAAAACGGCCATGTAAATCTCCTCCTTCGAAGAGAAATACAGATACAGCGTGCCTTTACCCAATCCGGCTTTTGCCGCGATGTCATCGACGCTCGTGTTTTGGAAGCCTTGACCAGCGAAGACCGATCGAGCTGCCTGCAGGATGGCGGTGCGCCGGCTCTTGCTCGCTTCCTTTCGACGATCTACTCTCTGACCCATCAGTCATGTTGAGCATATTCTGAAACGGGTCGCGACGTCAACTTGCAGCGGAGGCCGCATCCGGGACGCGTTGCGGCGGCATTGCTATAGTGGATGTATAACCGTAACCAAGTGTCAACCCAACCGCGTAGCGGCATCCTTAAGCTAGACTCGGGAAGGTGACTGGGGAGTCATGATCGAGAAGGCAACATTTCTTTTCCGCTCTAATCTCGCGCTGTGCTTGATCTTGGCAGCTGGCTCTGTGCTCAGCAGCTGCGGAGGCAATAACGCGCAAGCTCAGAACAAAGGCAATCCTCCGCCGCCGAGGGTGGAAGTGGTTGAGGTGCGTCCGGCGGAGACCAGTATCTACGCCGAGTATCCCGCTCAAACTTATGCGCGCGACCGTGTGGAAATTCGGGGACGCGTTGATGGCTACGTAGAACAGTGGCGCTTCCGTCCCGGCCAGTTTGTGAAAGCCGGAGAGGTGTTGTACGTCTTGGATCTGCGCCCTTATCAAGCTCAAGTGCAGCAGGCTGAAGGCAATTTGCAGCAGGCACACGCCGACCTCCTGAATGCCCAGCAACAGACCTCGTTGCTGCAGGCTGAGGCGAACCTGGCTGCAGCGCGAGCAAATCTCGTACGGGCTCAGCAGGACCACGAGCGCCTTATCCCGCTGGTAGCGGAGGATGCCGCTGCGAAGCAGGATCTGGATGCGGCTGTCGCTACGCTGCGATCCGCCGAATCGAATGTTCGAGCAAATGAAGCTGCGGTAACGCAAGCTCGACTGAACACGCAGACGCAAATTCAATCCACTGAAGGCAGAGTGCAGACGCAAACGGCGAGCCTGCGGACAGCTCGGCTCAACCTGGGGTACGCGACGATCACATCTCCAATTAGTGGTTTGGTGGGCGATACGCAAGTACCGATTGGCGGATTAGTGACTGCGAACGCGTCACAGCCTTTGACCACGGTTGTTCCCCTGGACCCGATATGGGTTCGATTTCAAGTGAGTGAGGCAAGCTATCTGGCTTTTCAGCGACGGAGGGGAGGTGCCGCGACCGAGCGCCCGACCCTGCACCTGGTGCTTGCTGGAGGCGCCGAGTTTCCGTATGAGGGACACATTGAAAACACGCTGAATCAGGTGGACCCAAGAACGGGAACCTTGGAGGTGCAAGCCAAGTTCCCGAATCCGCAGAGGCTCGTGCTGCCCGGGCAGTTCGCTCGAGTGCGTTTCGAGACCGAGCGGCGAGAGAACGCATTGATGATCCCGCAAAGAGCGGTGCAGCAAAACCAGAGCATCCAGACCGTATTTGTGGTTGGAAATGGAAACAAGATCGCCGTAAGGCCCGTGCGCACGGGACCACGTGTCGGGGACAAGTGGGTGATTGAGAAGGGACTGCAGCCAGGCGATCGGGTGGTGGTTGAAGGCGTTCTCACGGTGCGGCCTGGAGCGGTGGTGACTCCAGAGCCATTCAAAAACGATGTCGGCCAGCGAAACCCTCCAGCCGGTAACGCTCAAAAGGGCGGTGATTAATGGCTCGTTTCTTCATTGAGCGGCCGGTATTCGCGATCGTAATCGCCATTGTGATCGTCATTCTGGGCGGAGTCACTATTCCGAGCTTGCCGATCTCGGCATACCCGGAGGTGGTGCCTCCGCAAGTTCAGATCACCGCGACGTACCTTGGCGGCAATGCGCAGGATTTGGAGCGTACCGTGTCGCAGCCTATCGAAGAACAGCTCACGGGACTCGATGGGTTGCTCTATTACCAAGCGACGGCTGCAAACAATGGCCAGCTCACCATCACTGCGACTTTCAAGTTGGGCACGAATCCGGATATCGCAACGGTACAAACGCAGAATCGCGTGAATGTCGCGTTGCCGAGACTTCCTCCTGAAGTGCAGCGGCAGGGCGTGACGGTAGCGAAGGTCTCGTCGGCGTTCCTCATGGCGGTCGCCCTATACGCAACCGACAGCCGGTACGATTCGTTGTTCCTGACGAACTACGCGCAGATCAACCTGGTGAATCAGATCGGAACCTTGCCTGGTGTTGGGCAATCGCGACTCAGCTCGCAACAGCTTTACTCGATGCGCGTGTGGATCGATCCGGATCGAATGACGACGCTGGGTCTGAACGCGACCGATATCAGCAACGCGATTCAGGCTCAGAACCGCCAGAATCCGGCTGGTGCAATCGGGCAAGCGCCAACCCCTGAGGGGACTGACTTTCAATACGCGGTGACGGCGCAAGGTCGACTGAGCGATCCTGCGCAATTTGAGGACATCGTGGTTCGAGCGAATCCTGATGCTTCCTTGCTGCGCATTCGGGATGTCGGACGAGTGGAGCTGGGGGCACAGACTTACAGCGGATACAGCCGATTAAATGGGCGGCCGTCGGCGAACGTGATTGTGTACCTCGCACCTGGGGCGAACGCCGTTCAGACGGCGGCGTCGGTTGAGGACTTCATGAAGCGCGCCAAGGCCAGCTTTCCGCCGGGCATCTCGTACGAAGTCCCCTATAACTCGACCATGTTCGTTCGTACC
>DASQVJ010000069.1:0-4866 GCA_035640835.1 Bryobacteraceae bacterium | reverse complement strand
GGGATAGCGCAAGCGGCGATGCTGGAGCGGATACGAGAGGCGACGCTGAAGGGGCTGCCGCTGGGGAGCCCGGCGTTTCTGGAAAGAGTGGAGAGGGAGTACGGGTTCGGGTTCGGCCAAGCAAGCCGGGTCCGAAGCCGGCGATGCGAAAGGCTGTTGCATCAGAGACTTACGTCGACCGTCCAGCGATTGCGTTACGGAGTTAGGGTCTTTGACACCGAATTACCCCGAATTACCCACCGAATTACCTCACCGAATTACCACCGAATTACACCGAATCGCCTACAATTGCCTACATTGCCTACCCTACCCAAGGCCAAGCTGGAGCGTGGTGCCGCAGAAGCTGCCCGCGGAGAATTGCTTGAGGGCGATGAGGTGTTCAAGGAGTTGCGTGAGATGATTGAGGAGCGTCGTCGTTCCAAGGCTGGCCGTTGAGGAGACTTTTTCTTCTCACGCCGGAAGCGCAAAATGACCTCCGCGACATTCTGCTCGAAGACAGCCCAGAAACTGCCGAGCGCCTTGGCACCGCGTTCTACGAGGGACTCCGGCGGCTTGGTCGTTCACCTGGAATCGGGCACTACAAAGAGGAGCTGCTCAGCCGGCAGTACCGCTTCTGGAACTTCTATAGCTAGGTTGTCGCCTACACCTGTGAGGCGAAGCCAATCTTTCTCTGTGCTCGGGTGGGCCGTGAGCAATAGACACCACACGTAGATATTGCGCCTATGACTCGACGTCGCTGCAGCATGGTCAGCGAATCTCGCAGACCCCGAGCACCGTATACTACTCATTCCCTATGCTTGCCGTTCATCTAGCCGAAGGACGGGTCGAGGTACGCAAAGCACCCAAGCCCCGCCGGGCAACCGACTTCGCCACCATCCGCCTGCTTGTTGGCGGCATCTGCAACACCGACCTTGAACTCCAAAGGGGCTACTACGGCTTCTCGGGAACACCCGGGCATGAGTTCGTGGGCGAGGTAGTAGAAGCGGAGGATACGACTTGGATCGGCAAGCGGGTGGTGGGCGAGATTAACCTTGCTTGCGGCAAGTGTTCATGGTGCGGGAAGGGTCTCGGGCGTCATTGTCCGCGCCGCACCGTCTTGGGCATCGTGAAGCACCCGGGAGCCTTCCGTGAGCTTCTGACACTGCCGACAGCGAACCTGCACGTCGTGCCGGGCAAGGTCCCGTCCGAGCATGCCGTCTTCGTCGAGCCCCTCGCGGCTGCGTGCGAGATTCTTGATCAGGTGAAGATCGCCAACGGCCAGCGCGTGGCTGTGCTCGGAGATGGCAAGCTCGGTTTGCTGATCGCCCAAGTCCTGCAAGCTCACGGCGCCTCCGTGCATCAGTTCGGGCGCCACAAAGAGAAGCTCGCGATTGCCGAAAAGGCTGGAGTCACCGGCGAAGTTTCCCGTGGACCGCTGCCCGTCGCCGAGTACAGGATCGTGGTCGACGCTACGGGCTCGAAGGAAGGTCTGAAGAGCGCTGTCTCGATGGTGGAGCCGCGCGGCACGGTCGTGATGAAGTCGACAGTGCACGACCTCGTTTCGGTGGACACGGCGCCCATCATCGTGAACGAGATCACGCTGGTCGGCTCGCGCTGCGGTCGCTTCGAGCCTGCGCTCAAGCTGCTCAAAGCCGGCAAGGTGCATGTGGAGGAGATGATCGCGGACGAGTTCAAGCTGGACGAAGCACCGAGGGCGTTCGAGAGGGCGGCTCAAAGAGGAACGTTGAAGGTCCTCTTGCGAGGCTAGAAAAACAAAAGGGCAGACCCGGTATGGTCTGCCCCTAAACCCCCTCCTACTGTTATGTCCTTTGCGGAACTAGTTTCCGGCCGTCTTCACCACAGCAAGCTGTGCGCGAAGAGGCTTGGCTCGTGACTCGAGCTTCGAAGCTTCACCCTTGCGGCGGAGCTTGCGCAGCACCACGGCGTACTCGTCGAGTGTCTCGAGGAGGTACGGCGGAGGCGGCTCGGTGGCTACTTGGCCCTTCTTCATCTTCTTGGGGGGCCCATTCTTGTCGTAGATCGCAAGCGCCAGGCGGTAGACCGGATCGGCGTCAGCGAACTTCTCGCGCGCGACGTACACCGCCGCCAGGCTGCGCAAGCTCTGCAGCATCTCCTTCTCTCGAATGCTGAAGCTCTGCTTGTACAACGGCTCGGCTTCAACGAGTTTCTCCTGCTCGCGATAAACCGAGGCAAGACGATCGAGGTTGTTGGTCACCATCTGATGCTCGGGTCCGAGCGTCGTGGTGCGAATCTGCAGCGCGCGCTCGTAGAACGGTCCCGCTTCGGCGTAACGCTTCTGGCTGGTAAAGAGCGCAGCGAGGTTGTCGAGCGCCGTTGCCATCTCCGGGTGCGAAGGACCGAGGGTCGTTTCACGCACGCCGAGCGCACGCAGCAGCAGAGGCTCGGATTGATCGAACTTCTGCTGCTCCTTGTACGAGTGAGCAAGGGCATCGAGCACCGCGATCAGGTTCGGATGGTTCGGACCCTGTTCCTTCTCAATGATCGCCAGAGCGCGCTTGTAGAGCGGCTCCGCGTCGTTGTAGCGCTGCTGGGCCACATAGAGATTGCCGAGCTTGGTCAGCTCGGTCGCCATATCCGCATGGTCGGGGCCCTGGTTTTTCTCGCGAATCGCGATGGCCCGCTTCAGCAACGGCTCCGCTTCACCGAACTTGTTCAGAGCCTGCGCCGACTGGGCGATGTTGCTCAAGGCAGGAATCAGGTCCATGAACTCCGGTCCGAACTTCTTCTCCAGGATCGCGAGCTCTTTGCGGAAGTACGATTCCGATGAGACGAACTTCATCTGGGCGAAGCAAACGCGTCCGATCTCCTCATAGTCCTTGGCGAGATCGGGGTGGAACTTGCCGAGAAAGCGTTCCCGAAGCGTCACATAGCGCTCCATGAGGGGTTCGGCATCGGCGTACTTGCTCTGGGCACGATAAACCTGCGCCAAGTCGTGAAGCGTTTTCAACAGCTTGGGATCGTTCGAGGCAAACTCCCGAGTAGAGCGATACGCAGCCTTGAGCTGCTTCTCCGCTTCCCGGTAGTTGCCGGCCTGATAGGCGGTCATCCCGTCTGCGTATTCTTTCTCCCAGTTATTGGGCGTTGCGACGGCTGCGGTGCCGCTCGTTGCGGCGGGCGTCGATTGTGCCACCGTACAAGGGCTGACAGCCAGCGCGGCCGCGAGACCGAATGTAAGATACGTCGAAAACTTCTCCATTTGCTCCTTGTTAACCTCGGGCTGGTTACGATGTTTCCCCGTCGTTAATGAATCGGTTGTCGTGTAAAATCTTTGTAGACAGGAAAGATACTTATTGCAGAGTGGAACTCCAGTACTTCCGCTCCCTGCAAAGGCGCGATCCGGCGCCGTGCAGGGTGGGCTCTCGACGCTCGCTCTACTATCCTTCGGCCATTTCTTCATCGATCTTTACTCCAGCGCCATCGGAGCTTTACAGCCAGTTCTGGTCCCCGGCCTCGGACTGAGTCTGAGCCAGGCTGGTTTCCTGGGCGGGACGCTCATACTCTCCTCATCGGTCGCGCAGCCGCTTTACGGATACCTGGCTGATCGGATTGGTAGCCGTTTGTTTACCGTACTGGCCCCGGCGGTCGCGGGAGTATTCATTTCGCTTCTCGGGACTGTGCCCAATTTCGCGCTGGCATTGCTCTGCGTTGTGCTTGGGGGAGCCGGTATTGCTTCGTTTCACCCGCAAGCTTCGGCCTGGGCGACGGTCGGCGTCGTGAGCAACCGAAGCCGCTGGATGGCGGTCTTCATCAGCGCCGGAACCCTCGGAATGGCGCTCGGGCCGACGGCTTTCTCTCTGCTGTTGACGAAGGGCGGGCCGTCCAACACCTACTGGGCGGCGATACCTGGGCTGATCGTGACCGCGGTGCTATTTCTCGCGATGCCGCAGGCGCCACGCGAACGTCACAAGTCGCATAAGGTCAATTGGGCCGAACTACGAGCCCACGCACGGCCGCTGGTGATTCTGTACCTGCTCGTGTTCATCCGGTCCATCATTCAAATCACTTTCGCTCAATTCCTGCCGCTGTATCTGCATCGCGAGCGACTGTTGCCGCTCGATCAGGCCAACTGGGCTTTGTCGAGCTATCTGGCGTTTGGAGCCATCGGCGGCTTTGTCGGAGGAAACCTGGCGGACCGGTTTGGCGGCGGCCGGGTGATCGAATGGTCAATGATTGGCAGTGTGCCGTTCCTGAGCTTGTTCTTCCTCACGACGGGGCCACTCTCCTTTCTAGGACTGGTTTTCGGAGGCTTGGTGCTGCTGTTCACGATTCCGGTAAATGTTGTGATGGCGCAGCAACTGGTGCCCTCAGAAGCAGGGACAATTTCCGCGCTCATGATGGGCTTTTCCTGGGGAATGGCCGGAATTGTGTTTATTCCGCTGACTGGTTGGATCAGCGACAAACTGACAATGCATCAAGCCTTGTTCGGACTTGTTGCATTTCCAATGATTGGCTGGGTTCTCGCCTGGCGATTAAAGAAATACCGTCATCAGTGGCATGAGTCAGCCTAAAGCAGTTTGTCTCTTGAGCGGCGGACTTGATTCGAGCACCTGCCTGGCAATCGCGAAGCGCGACGGTTATCGCTGCTTCGCTTTGTCGTTCGACTACCGCCAGCGGCATGCGATCGAGCTCGAGGCCGCGAAGAAGATTGCAGAGTTTTATGACGTCGAGCAGCACCTGATTTTCCCGCTCGACCTCCGCCCCATTGGCGGCTCAGCATTGACGGCGGACATCGACGTCCCGAAAGGACGGTCCGCAGACGAGATGAGCCACGATATCCCGGTGACCTACGTGCCGGCGCGCAACACCATTCTGCTTTCGATTGCGCTCGGCTGGTCGGAAGTGCTC
>DASQVJ010000068.1:0-4620 GCA_035640835.1 Bryobacteraceae bacterium | reverse complement strand
AACACGAATGCGAGGATCCGTGTGAACGTCAACCAGGCCGGCTTCTCTGAGCATTCGCGAAAGCCTCCTGCCGACACGCACGCATTTCGCTATTCACGTTTCCTCCGCCTACTTAAACTTCACCGGCAAGCAGAGTGAGTTGGAAGTACAACGCCGTAATGGAGTCGACGGCTTACCGTAAGCCGGAGCCTTGAAATCCCTGTTTGATGAACGCTTCACCGCAAGACCAGCACGACAGTCCAACTCGCCGCATCAAAGCGTGCATGATTAAGAAATTTCATGTCCTTCCTGCAACCGAAGCGCGCGGGAAACCTGTTCCGTTTGAATGCAGAGTGCCTGAGCTTCAGCCCGAGGAGGTCGAGATTGAACGGGGCAGGACGCGTGCCGGGCCCGCTGTTCGCGGCCTTCACGACCAACCAGAAAATCCCGCGAGCGTTGGTCTAGGTTGGTTCTCACAAAGCTGCCTTTCTTGCTACGCATGCCTAACGGGTAACCCAAACCTTTGTTCAAAAGCCGAACAGACGATCGTGGGCTGTCATGGTGGGTTCGCCCGTCGCAGGCGTTGTCATTGGGGACGGGCGACGCTGTTACCAGCGGAAACCGACGTCGATACAGCTGGACCTCTGTTCTGCGGCGCGATCGCGGTCTTCAGTCCCATCGTCGAATACGGTGTGGCTCCCACCGACTCGGAGTCCAGGCAAAAACCTACATCTTGCGTTCTTTGCGCCTCCGCGCCTTGGCGAGAGATAAAAGGAACTCTATCCCCGCATGTCAGCCTTGGATATTGAGCACTCACTGCGCCGTCCACCCGCCATCCACCGTCAACGAAGCTCCAGTGATATTCGCCGCCGCATCGCTGCAAAGGAAAACGACCAATGCTCCGACCTCCTCCACCTTGGTGAACCGTTGTGCCGGCTGCTTCTCCGCCAGCAGTGTCGCAGCAGCTTTCTCCGGCGTGACACCTTGCTCCTTGGCTCTGGCATCGATCTGCCTTTGAAGCAGCGGCGTCAACACCCACCCTGGACAAACGGCGTTGCTCGTAATCCCCGAGTTCGCGGTCTCGAGAGCGATGACCTTCGTGAGACCAATCAGCCCGTGCTTTGCGGCGACATAGGCGCACTTATTAATCGAAGCGACGAGCCCGTGAACCGATGCGATATTGACGACCCGCCCCCATCCGTGCTGCCGCATCCGTGGGAGTGCCGCCTGCGACGTATGGAACGCGGCGGAGAGATTCAACGCCAGGATGGCATCCCATTTGTCCGCGGGGAATGTCTCAATTGGAGCCGTATGCTGGATACCAGCGTTGTTAACCAGAACGTCCACTCGACCGAGCTTCTCCTCTGTATGCGCCACCAGCTCCTGACACGCCTCACGCCGGGAAAGGTCGGCATCATGATGAAAGACCCGCACGCCATAGTCACGGACGATGCCAACGCATATTTTTGAGATCTCCTCAGGCGTCCCGAACCCGTTTAGCATTACGTCGTAGCCCGAGGCGGCGAGCGAGTTCGCAATCCCGAGTCCGATGCCGCTGGTCGATCCCGTAACGAGCGCACCGCGCGACTCCACGCGATTCATCTGCACACGACACGTTTACCACGTCCATTCATGACGAATTGGGCCCGCAGCTGCATGATCGCGGCGTGATATTTACGAACTCAATCGTTTACCTTTTCCGTTACACGGCACCTGTTGAGCGGGTGGTTGCTTCCCCCTCTAGCACTTGCAGGAATTTGGCGAGCCATGCAGGATGCGCGGACCACGCTGGCCCTGTCACTAACTGGCCGTCGGTCACCGCCTCTGTAAATCCCAACTCCACATAGGTCCCACCGGCCAACTCGATATCCGTAGCGCAGGCCGGGTAGGCGTTCACGCGCTTTCCGGAAAGGATTCCCGCCGCGGCAAGAATCTGAGGACCGTGACACAGAGCGCCAATCGGCTTGGCCGCCTTATCAAAATGACGAACAATATCGAGCACCCGTCGATCGCGCCGCAGGTACTCCGGAGCGCGCCCGCCAGGAACGAGGAGTCCGTCATAATCGGCCGCCTCCACATCAGCAAACGTCGCATTCAGAACAAACCGGTGCCCGGGCTTCTCCGAATACGTCTGATCGCCTTCAAAGTCGTGGATAGCCGTTCGGACCCACTCACCTTTCTTCTTGTCAGGACAGACAGCGTGCACCACATGTCCTAACATCTGCATCGCCTGGAATGGAACCATCACTTCGTAATCTTCGACGTAGTCGCCGACGATCATAAGCAGCTTTGCCTTTTTCATGCGAACGTACCTCCTTGAACCAAGCAATTTCCCGGCCTTCCTCACCAATCTTAAGAAGCCTTGGTGATCAATGTTTCGAAGCGACGGTTTCTCTATGTGCACGCCGGAACTGGTTGAGAGTCAGACAGACATGTTCATGTTCCAGACAATAAAACAACTCCCATGCGCGGACCAGCCTTCTTGTTCGACCTTGATGGAACGTTAATCGACAGCGTGTATCAGCACGTCCTGGCGTGGAGAGAAGCCCTCGAAAGGGCTGGAATCGAGCTTTCCCTGTGGCGCATCCACCGCCGAATCGGTATGAGTGGAGGCCTTTTAGTAAATGCCCTTTCGCGTGAGACCGGCCGACCCATCAGCGATGCTGAGGCGAATGAACTTCAGCAATGGCACGCAGATGCTTATATCCGTCAAAAGAACCAGATCCGCCCACTGCCAGGCGCCGCCGAGCTGCTGGCACGCCTGAGCGACCTCCAGGTGCCTTGGGCGATAGCGACCAGTGGCCGCCTGAGAGCCGCTGGCCCGAATCTGGCGTTGCTTGGCATTGGACCGGATGTTCCATTGGTCACGCGAGACGAGGTTTCTCGCGCCAAGCCGGATCCTGATCTTTTCCTGGCCGCAGCCGCGAAGCTGAATGTCCCAGTTACTTCTTCGATCGTTGTCGGGGACAGCGTATGGGATCTCCTCGCCGCTCGCCGGGCTGGAGCTCTTGGAATTGGTCTCCTCTCTGGTGGATATGGACGTGACGAACTGGAGCGTGCGGGTGCCTATCGCGTTTACGATGATCCCGCCGATCTGCTGCTGCATCTCGATGAAGTGGGCGTGAGGGCACCGCCTGCAATGTATTGAATACATACAAAGTGTTTCGACCGCAGACAGTCCGGGACTTGCACGTCGCACTTAGATCCTATAGTTCCCGCGCTAGCTTACATTGGCGACCCAGTTGCACCCGACAGCGTAGTGCGCCCAAACCGCCGCGGCATGATCCGTTCAAATGAAGATCCTTGTTGCAGATGACAATGCCGATGCCCGAGAGGTCCTGAGCGACTTCCTCCGAGCCTGGGGCTTCGACGTCACCGAAGCGAGCACGGGGAGAGAAGCCGTCATTCTGGCGAGCGAATGGTTCCCCGATCTGGTTCTGATGGATCTTTGCATGCCCGTGATGGACGGATTCGCGGCCTTGCGCGAGATCCGGGAGCATAGTCAAATCACACAAGTGCCGGTCATTGCAATCACGGCATGTGCGATTCATGATGTGAAACAAAAAGTGCTGTCCGCCGGCTTCAACGGCTATTTCAGCAAGCCCTTGGAGTTCGCGGCCCTACGAACTCACATCTGCCACTTGCTTACGACCAATGCCGGCCAATAGCGTTTCCTTAACGGGTCTGACATGATCGGAGCAGGAGGCTACCTTGTCCTCGCTATCACCGATTCGAATCTTGGCTATCGATGATGAACCCGATAGTCTCGAGATCACCGCGGACGCTCTTTCGCAACCGGACGTCGAGGTTCTGACAAGCACCGATCCGGAAGAGGGCTGGCATATGGTCCGCAACCAACGACCGGATATCGTCCTCCTGGATCTTGTCATGCCCAAGCTCGGCGGAATGGAGCTACTCGAGCGAATCGTCGATTGGGATCCGGGAATTGATGTCATCCTTTTGACTGGTCAGTACTCCACCGATTCTGCAGTCGAGGCCATCCGAAACGGCGCCTGCGACTATCTGACGAAGCCCGTCGCAGTTGGGACGTTGCGGGAACGCGTTGCCGTCTCAATCAACCGCGCTCGCCAGCACCGTCGCGCGTCGGAGCTGGAAGGCGAACTTCTGCATAACTCGCGCTTCCATGGCATCGTCGGCAGAAGTCCCCTGATGCTCGAGGTGTTCGACAAGATCGCACGAGTTGCTCCGCATTTTCAAACCGCTCTTATCACCGGAGCCACTGGATCCGGTAAGGAACTCGTTGCTCGTGCTCTTCACGATTTGAGCCCCGCTGCCGGCAAGCAGTTCGCTGTGCTCAACTGCTCTGCCGTTGTTCAAACTCTGTTTGAAAGCGAGCTGTTCGGGCACGTCAAAGGATCATTTACCGGAGCTATTCAGGACCGTGTCGGTCTATTTGAGTATGCAAACGGCGGAACCGTCTTCCTCGACGAGATCGGTGACATGCCGCTCGCCACACAGAGCAAGCTGCTTCGTGTTCTCCAAAACTTTGAGATCCAGCGCGTGGGTTCTCCGGCCGTGCATAAGGTCAATGTCCGGGTGATTGCGGCGACCCACCGAAACCTGCCTGCGATGATCGAAGAAAACCAGTTTCGTGAAGACCTTTACTACCGCCTTTCGATG
>DASQVJ010000067.1:0-4174 GCA_035640835.1 Bryobacteraceae bacterium | reverse complement strand
GGTGCCTATGCCCAGGGCTGGTTCGGCATGCTTTCGACGCTGGTTCATTTCGAGAAATGGGATGAAGTTTTAGACGGTAAGTTATTGCCAGCAGCGACCAAAGCTCGGCAGCAGGTTTGGACACATTATGCTCGCGCGCTGGCGTTCTCGGCGCGTAAGAACGTGCCGGAAATGGAGTCCGAGATCCGGTTGTTTCGGGAGACTTTGATGGATCTAGAGAAAGCCATGGGTCAAAGGCCGTCGGGCGAGTTCGATGTTGCCAAGGCCGAACTTGAAGCGCAACTTGAAATAACCAGAGGCAACCTCAACAAAGGATTCCACAAGCTGCAATCCGCCGCCATCGCTGAACGTCGCCTTCGGTATGCGGAGCCACCAATCTATCCCCGTCCCATCTACGAGTCTCTTGGTAAGCAGGCTTTGCGCCACGGGCGCTCAGACCTGGCCGAACGGGCGTTCCGGCGGGCGCTCGAGCAATTTCCGGGCAGCTCTCACGCTCAAGCGGGCTTGAGGGCCGCGCGCGGCGAGGCAAGTTCAGCGGGCGCAGGCTTTTAGCCGGAGGAACCTTGGCCAGACGAATCCGCATTGTCGGAGGTGGTCCGGCAGGATCGGCAGCAGCGCTTTCCGCACGCATGCAGGGCGCCTATGTCGAGCTTGTTGAGCAGTCGCGTTTTCCGCGCCACAAGGTGTGTGGTGAGTTCCTGTCGCCTGAAATTCTGGAAGTCCTTGGCCGCTTGAACCTCGAGTCGGCCTTTCGATCAGCAAACCCCGCGCGGATAGACCGAGTAAGCCTTCAATTCGGCCGGAATCGGAGAACGTCCACGTTGCCGGAGGCTGCCTACGGTCTCAGCCGCTTCAGCTTCGATCAGTTATTGAACAGCGCTGCTCAAGACGTTTCCGCACCGCTATTTGGCCCTCCTACGGTGACGGTGCGGGCGACCGGTCGGGGCACCAAGGGAGCTCCGGCCAAAGGCGAGCGTTTGTTCGGGTTCAAAGCGCACTTTGAAGGGCCGGCGAACGACGCGGTCGAGCTGTACTTCTTCGACGGCTGCTATGTCGGCATCAATGCGGTGGAGGACGGGAGAACGAACGTTTGCGGTCTTGGCCCGGAGCGAGTGCTGAAGCGCTTCGGATTCGAAGTAGATGGCATGATGAACTCGGTTCCGGCTTTGCGCGAACGCATCTCCTGCCTGACCCGGTGTTTCGACTGGCTGTTCGTGGGTCCGTTGGTATTCCGAAACCGGCTGTCCGACAAGCTCACCGAGGGCGATTGGCCGACCGGAGACGCCCTGAGCTTCGTGGATCCTTTCACAGGCTCAGGACTGTTGTCGGCGCTGCTCACAGGCGAGATTGCGGGCAAATATGCGGCTGACGGCCGGTCCGTTCACGAATATGCAAGTGCCTGTCGCAAGGTGCTGGGGCGGCAGTTCGCGTGTTCGGCATTCCTCAGGAGTGCGGCCGGGACGCGCTTAGCTGAGACACTGGTGTCATTGGTGCCGGGAGATTGGCTGTTCCGGATTACCCGGCCTGTTACGATTTAAGTGGTAGAAAACAAAGAGGGCGAGCAGAGATGCTCGCCCCTAAAGAGGGCTTGTGTTTTGCACAAGAGAGGAAAAGGCCGGCAGACGCTCGGAGGAAGACATCTGCCGGTTTCGGCTCGACACTCACAAGGAGATGTTTGTGTCCGGGCCACTGGACACCCGCTCGGAGGAAACGGGCGACCAGCTCACTACTACAGATGTATGAAAGCGTCGGTCGGTTCCTTGGTTTTAGTATAGGGTACTGGTACGTTCCCGATCCAGTACTATTTGGTGGGTGGATTCCAATCGGAGCCGAAGTTCAGGGATCCGCCACCTTCGCTGACGTAATTGCGGTTCCAGGATGGGATTTCGACAACTACCTTGTCGCCGGTCACGACGCACTGGCAGCCCAGGCGGGAATGGATGGTGAGGCCCGGAGCCATGTCTAGACGGTCCGCCTCATCATCGTCCATTTCGCTCAGGTTCTTGTCGGTGTCCTCTTTCACGACTACGTGGCACGTGGTACAAGCGTTGTTGCCGCCGCAAGCATGCTCGAGGGGGATACCGAAGTTCATACAGATGTCGAGGATCGATTCCGGCTTGCCATGCTCCTGGTACGGCAGCTCACCGGCCTCGTAGTCAACTGTACGGCCCTCGGGAAGAATGGTGACTTTAGGCACTTCTCTATTTTACCAACTTCAGTGAAATCAGGAATTTACATTCAGAATACGGTGACCGCCGTTACCAATGGGCAGGTACGGGAGTCACTGCAGTATCAGAAAGCTCTGATGAGAGGAGTAGCATCCAGGATGCGCCGAAATGAATTTCTGTTAGCCACGATCACAGCGCTGGGCACGCGAGGGCTTTTCGCGCAGTCGACTCCATCGGTTGTTCCTCAAGGGACGCAGACGCAGGAGACGGAAAAGCCGAAGCGCGAGCCCGATGTCATCTACGTCCCGACACCTCAGAAGGTGGTGGACGGAATGCTGAAGCTCGCCGAAGTCCACAAAGGCGACGTCGTATACGATCTGGGCTGCGGGGACGGGCGAATTCCGGTAACAGCAGCCAAGACGTATGGAGTTCGCGCCGTCGGTATCGACATCAATCCGGAACGGATCAAGGAGGCCAAGGACAACGTAGCGCAGGCCGGTGTTGGCAACCTCGTGACCATCAAGCAAGACGATCTGTTCACCACCGACATCAGCGAGGCCTCAGTGGTTACCCTCTACCTGCTGACCACCCTGAATGTGAAGCTGCGGCCGAAGCTGTTGAAGGACCTCAAGCCCGGCACTCGCATCGTGTCGCACTATTTCAACATGGGGGACTGGAAGCCGGACAAACAGATTGAGATCGATGGCCGCCCGGTCTACATGTGGACGGTGTCGACGGAAGCAGCCGCGAATTTGAAGGACGCTAAATAGCGAAGCGGGACCACCGCTATTCCTGATTCCTCACGAGTCAGAACGCCGGAATCATAATCAGGACGAAGATTGCGAAGGTCATGACGCCGATCGCAAATCGTCCCGGTGTGACGGGGGTGACGTCATTGAGCGGAGGCACGCCTCGAGCGCCCATCAGGAACACGATGAAGGCCCAGAACATCAGGTGAGGCGCGACGGTGAAGGCTGCGAATGCCAGCAGCGCCATCGCGAGATAGCTGATGTAGGTGCCGACCCGTGTGCCGAACATCGCTCGCGCGGTGTGACCGCCATCAAGCTGCCCGATAGGCATCAGGTTTAGGCCGGTCAAAAGTAGACCCAGCCAGCCGGCGAACGCCATAGGACTGAGCCGCAGCACGTCGCCGGTTTTAATCGCATCTCCAAGTGTCGTGTGGATCAGGTAGGACATGGCGATCGAGGGTCTCATGGTTCCCTGCAAGGTTTCGAGCGAGGTTCTCGAGACGATCTCCGAGGACTGCAAGCCGAAATAGAGCGCTGGAATCGCCATCACCAAGCCCGCCAGTGGACCGGCCACTGCCACATCAAACAAAGCGATTCGGTTCTCAGGCGGCGACTTCATACGGATGAATGCACCGAAGGTTCCGAGTGAGAACGGCGCCGGGATGAAGTACGGCAGCGTAACGTTCTGCCGATGGTAGCGGGCAGCGAAATAGTGTCCAAGCTCGTGGGTACCGAGGATCGCCATGAGTGCGAGGGCGTAAGGCAGGCCAGCAGTGAACTGCTCTGGATGGCGAAGCAGGTTGACACCCGACTGCGCAGCGCCGGCAACCGTGGTGGTGACCAGTGTTGCGAAAAACAAAAGCAGCGGAACGAAGCCACTGGACCGCCTTTCCATGCGGGCTTCTTCGACGACTCTCGGCATCAGCACAATCGCGATGCGATCCCTGTCAGCCCTGATCATCGGGACGATGTTGGGAGGCAGCGCATTTTTCAGGTCTCGAAACGCGTCCATCGCCGGCTCTCGTAGCTGGCCTCGGTAGACACGAACGCCGTTCTCAGCGTCGATTTGCTCTTCGACATCCATTACTTTCGCGATCGGCTCCGGAGGGGGAACTGGGGCGGCTAGCAGAGTCGGATAGTCATCCTGCATGATGGTGCACCTAATGATTCGATTGTGGCTGAGGTCCGCAAGTTTCCAAAGTGTCCGTGTAGCGGTCTTTTCGACGGTCTCGGGGTATGCCGGGTGCTCCGGATCAG